>NZ_JAWPOM010000068.1:0-1659 GCF_033344285.1 Vibrio sp. 779(2023) | reverse complement strand
TCCAACACGTCTCCTTGCTTCACCCTATCGCCAACCTTCACCAATACCTCCATCACCGATGCCGTTAACCGTGCCGCGATATCGGCGTGCTGCTCTGCAACGACGACGCCCGGAAACTCTCGAACAACCGGTTCGCTGGTTAACATCAGTTGATGTGTCTCTGCGTTATTTACATCAATCTGGTTGGTTTTCACGTCATGTTCTGTCGGCAATTTTTCTGTAAAAAATCCAGCCATATAGAGAAAAAGAAGCGCGAGTATGGCAAACAGAATCACGCCTAACCATTTGGTATCTAATTTCATTGCTCTTCCTCCATCTGAGGTAATCCATGTCCTTTGGTGTTTTGGTATGCAAGGTTGTAAACCACCGGAACCACAAGCAGCGTAAAGATGGTCGAGGCGGTAATTCCGAATATGATTGCCCAAGCCAAACCGTTAAAAATTGGGTCTAACGTAATCACGACATTACCCAGTAACGTTGTACCCGCGGTCAGTAATATTGGCCGCATACGAACAACACCAGATTCAATCAACGCATCATGTAGGCTACGACCTTCAGCCAGCGATTGCTGAACAAATTCAATCAAAACGAGTGAGTTACGCACCACAATCCCTGCTAGCGCAATCATGCCGATCATCGCGGTCGCCGTGAACAGAGCCGGGTTCGGGTAATTACCGATGTCACTGCTTAACACATTCAAAATCCAGAACCCCGGCATAATCCCAATCACGGTCAGTGGTATCGCCAGCATGATGATGCCCGATACCGCAGGTAAACCTGTTTGAATCAACATCACCACAAATACGCCAAGCAGCGCAGCGCCATAAGCAATGCCTAAATCGCGGAATACGTCCACTGTGATTTTCCATTCCCCCTCACCACTCCAAACCACTTCGATGTTGTCTGGCACGCTCCAAGTGACACCAGCTCCATTGCTCAAGTACGTGCGATCTTGCCAGTGACGATGCACATCTTCCGCGTGAGTTGTATCTTGGTCAGCCATCACATCGGCAATCACTTCACCCGGAACACGCCCAACTACCTCGGCGTAGACATACACAACAGGCTTGAGGTTTTTATGGAAAATCGGTTTGTCCGCTGCACGTTTCACAAAATGACCGACTTCAGACAACTGCACGATAGGCTGAGGAGCATCCACAACAGCCCCATTGGATTCTACTTTTGCAATCCCCGGACGGCCTCGCACATAAAGCTGCTCTAGTTGATTCAGGTTATCTCTGTCTTCGCGTCGGAGCTGCACTTCGATAGGTAGTGGGTCCACTTCTCTTGGATCGGCGATATAACCGAGCACTTTGGCGTTCGCGGCGGTAATAAGCGTGTTATTGATATCAGCAACAGAAACACCAGACAGCGCCGCTTTTTCTTGATCAACGATGAATTGCCACGTTTCTAAATCACCTTGGATGCTGGTATCCACCTCAGAAACCAACTGTTCTTTGCGAAGCCTATCCGCGACTTTCTCTGCTTGGCTCATCAGATCTTCATAAGATGTCGCTTCATCACCGTAAACTTCTGCTGTAATGGTGGCGATAACAGGCGGGCCTGGCGGCACTTCGACTAGCTGCACGTCAGCGTCAAACTTATCTGCAATCTGCTCTAAATCCGCCCTGAGTCGTGTCACCAGTTCGTGTGATTGCA
>NZ_JAWPOM010000067.1:0-1664 GCF_033344285.1 Vibrio sp. 779(2023) | reverse complement strand
TTGGTACTGACATTAATTCCGGTCTTCTTTCCGTTTTAATTCCGATAAATACAAGGATTCGTTATGACCGCTGAAACACCGGTAAAAGATGAAAACATTGTCTGGCATCAGCACACGGTTGATAAACAGTTTCGTGCTGAGCTGAAAAAACAGAAACCAGCAGTGCTTTGGTTTACTGGTTTATCTGGTGCAGGTAAGTCAACCGTCGCGGGCGCGCTGGAGAATCGTTTAGCTGAGTTGGGCTACCACACTTATTTGTTGGACGGTGACAATGTTCGTCATGGCCTGTGTAGTGATCTAGGCTTTTCTGAACAAGATCGTCGTGAAAATATTCGTCGTATTGGCGAGTTGGCGAAACTGATGGCAGATGCGGGTTTGATTGTGTTGTCCGCGTTCATTTCTCCTCACCGTGCTGAGCGTCAACTCGTTCGCGATTTACTGCCCGAAGGTGAGTTCATTGAAGTGTTTGTGAATGCATCTCTCGAAGTGTGCGAAGGCCGAGATCCAACAGGTTTATACAAAAAAGCGCGAGCAGGTGAGATCCCAAATTTCACGGGTATTGATTCAGAATATCAAGCGCCAATCAATCCAGAAATTGATTTGCCAGCAGGCGAGAAGAGCGTCGACGAGGTGGTTGAGTTGTGTTTGAATGAGCTTAAACAGCGTCGAGTGATCAGCTAACTCAGCTTTTGGATCATGGGTGGAAAAAAGCCTCGTGTAATGCTTGAGGAGCTTTTAGATCATAGGTGACCTAAAGCTCCTAGAGCGAAACTAAACGGTATAGTTCACGCTGCTGCTTGCTTCGGTGCTTACGCTAAACTTTTGATTTAACAAGGCGAGCATTTGATCGTAGTACTGGGAGTTTGGCTTGTTGCCAAGCAGTTTGCACAGTTCGTTACCCGTCGGTGTGAAACGGTAGTACAGCAGACGGATGCCCTTCGTATTCACTTGCAGAGACAAATTCTTGCCTTGATATGCCAGTATCAATGGCGTTTCAATGCCGATCTCTCCTGATTCCAGTTCTGTGCTATGCAGTAACCCCAATTCAATCAATACTAATAGACTTGAGTACGGCAATTGAAAGCTGCCCATATTCAGATTGCTGGTGGTATCTCGTTTTCCAAAGTTGAATATTCCGCCATGTGCTTTATAGCCTATCAATAACTTTTTACTGTTATCGCCGCCAAAACTGCACGCCAAAGAGGCTGCTCTTTGTAGTGTTTGCGCTTCTTTTGGGGACATATCCTTAAGGACTTTCAGCGCTTTCATCGACGTGGAACCTGGGTTGGTCACTTCACGCTTCATTACTTGCGCCCACAACTTCTGCATTGAACTGTTGTGGATGTCTTGGGCCATGTCAAAAAATCGATACAACCAATCTTGATCGGGTTCGCCTGCGGTTTCATCACGGCAAGCGCTGTGCGCGAGTTTTAGGATTTGCTCAAGGTTTTTTTGTCTTTGCTCTTGGCGTCGTTGGTCTCGCAGTTGTGCTCTTTCTAATGCGGATTTGGCAGGAGGGTCAGTTTGCAATAGAGCGTCAAGGCCATGAGATTGAGCGATGTTTTTAATTCGGCTCGCACTGTCTTTGATGTAACCCGTTTTCTTGTCGTGGTGACCGTTTTTCTGCGTATTAGGCTGGTGTTCAATCACTACAGGTTGTTTCG
>NZ_JAWPOM010000066.1:0-1667 GCF_033344285.1 Vibrio sp. 779(2023) | reverse complement strand
TCACCTTGAATCGTGACACTAGGAACTTCAAACTGGTTTTCGTATCCATCGCCGCCATCAAGAATATCCACCGTTAAAGAGGCATCATCGTTCAAACCTTCAATTGCCTCTAAGGTAATATCCAATGTTACGGAGGTGGTGTCACCGTCTGAATCTGTTGCATTAACTAACAATGGTATATCCAGGATTTGATCTTTTGACAGATCGAAAGAGCGATATAATTCAAAGGAATACTCTATTTCACTACTCGACTCTAAAGGTAATGTGGATAATAGTTTCGATTGAAAAATATTTACTTCCACCCCACCTTCTAAGATATAGCCAGTAATTGTCGTACCGTCATCAGACAGACGGTAAAGCAACTCACTTTCACTACTCACTAATGTGGGCTGGTTTAATTCGCTAAATCGAAGAGAGTCAACATAATCACTCCCGATATCGAGTTGAAGGCTCCCAGTCTTAAAGATTGCCCCACTTTCTAGATTAATCTCCTCCATTGCAACAACAGTCAAGTTGCTCAACGTAGGATCAACACCATCTTTCAACACGAAATCAATTTCATTCTCTACAAGCGGTGTGGAGTCTAGATCTGTCCCTCCAATGGTCAGCGGGAAAGTGACCGTATCACTACTATTGAATTGATCGATAGGATGATCAAGAGTAAGCGAGATTGAAGCTAGTACATCGTTACCCGACTCAATGCCACTCAATGTTAACGTAAATACAGTGACACCATTGGCAAATGCTGTGATTTGCTTTCCACTGGGACTTAACGTGTAGCTAAGCTCATTATCAGAGACTGAGCTTGTAAGCCCTAATGCCTCTAACTTAGTAATGGATGCCCCACCAAAATACAAACTAGTCGGATCAGGGTTATCAGAGCCAGCAATCACATTAACACTGCCTTCGGTGGTTAATAATGCCTCTCCCAGAGGTACTTCTGCTGCGTTTATAGTAGCACTGCCTACATAACCCGCTTGGCCATCTATAATGTCGATAGTTGCGGTTGCTACACCGTAATCTTTTGAATCATCGGCTGCGAGATAATCAAAAACGAGACTTTGCTCAACCGTGTGATCTAAGTTGCGACTGGCATTCAACTGCCAAGAGCCATCTGAAAATACGGTTAATTCACCCTTCTCTAGACTAAAACTTACTGAGCCACCATCAGGGACAGACTGGATCTCTCCTCCGGCTCTGACATATCGAATGTACAAGTCACCATCAATATCAATGTCATTCTCCAGTACATTGCCAGAAATGACTTGGCCTTCGGTTACACTATATGACTCATTTGCGATCACTGGGTCGGCATCACTGATGACGATTTCTAGGGGGGCCACAACCGTCTCTTGTGTACCGTCAGCATCACTTTGAGTGCTTTCAACCAATACGTTAGTCACCAGCTCATCTTGACCTACACCATGATCAATCGCTTCATAAAAAGTAATTTGAACCGTACCATCATCATTGACTTCTGCAGAGAAAACTAATCGGTCGTCAGTCGATGTTCCTTGTAAGCTCAACCCATCTTCTGCAACAACAACATTAATAGATTGACCAACCGATGTAAGCGCGCTCAAACTTGGTTGCTCTGCATGCAGTGCTGGCACACCATTTTCTATGTTGATGGCTGCCGAGCTGCTTTGCTCACCAAAAAATCCAAC
>NZ_JAWPOM010000065.1:0-1687 GCF_033344285.1 Vibrio sp. 779(2023) | reverse complement strand
CAGGTACGAGACGGCTACTACCTGTATCAAGAGCGCTTGTCTGTGTCTGGTGAAAACATCTCTCTTGGCGAACTGCAAATGGAAAACGGCACGCCACATAAAGATGAATTTTTCGGTGATGTGCACATCTACACCACGCCTTTATTTGTGAATGTACCGCTTGATGAGTGGCAAGAAGGCGCGCGCGTGATCGTGCAATATCAAGGCTGTGCGAAGGCTGGATTCTGCTATCCGCCAGAAACTCGCATCATTCCCATTGACGCTTTTACGGCTTCCATTGCTGATTCCGCAGTCGCAACAAAACCAACGCAATCGACAGCAAACAACAACCAAACAAACGCGACATCACCAACGGCGAGCACGTCAGTGTCATCAAACAACGCTCCAGCACCAGTCACTGAGCAAGACAGCCTCGCGGCGAACCTTGCTGACAATTGGTGGACTCCGCTGCTGTTTTTAGCTCTTGGTGTAGGCTTAGCGTTTACGCCATGCGTTCTGCCAATGTACCCAATTTTGACCAGCATCGTACTTGGCAGCGGGAAACTCAGCCAACGCCGCGCTCTGGGTTTATCCCTAGTTTACGTGCAAGGCATGGCGCTGACTTACACTCTTCTCGGCTTAGTGGTGGCATCAGCAGGCATGCAGTTCCAAGCGGCAATGCAACACCCATATGTGTTGATTGGTTTGAGTATCTTATTCGTCACGTTGGCACTCTCCATGTTTGGTGTGTACACCCTGCAATTGCCAAGCAGTGTACAAACGTGGCTAAACAACCTAAGCAACAAACAACAAGGCGGCAGCAGCGCAGGCGTATTCGCGATGGGTGCGATCTCAGGTCTGGTGTGCTCACCGTGTACCACGGCACCTCTGTCGGGCGCACTACTCTACGTTGCACAAAGTGGTGACTTGCTGACTGGTGGTATTGCGCTTTACGCACTGGCGATGGGTATGGGTATTCCGCTGATTCTCGTAGCGGTATTTGGCAACAAACTGCTGCCAAAAGCCGGCGGTTGGATGGACCGCGTGAAGACACTATTTGGTTTCATTCTGCTGGCAGCACCAATCTTCTTGCTTGAGCGCATCTTGCCAGAATTGTGGTCGACGGCGTTGTGGTCTGCGCTCGGTATCGCGGCATTTGGTTGGTTGTATCACATCAAAAACAGCTTGGAGTTTGGTGGCTGGAAGCAAAGCGCAATTGGCATTATTGCCGTCCTCGGTTTGTTCGCCTCCGCGCAACCAGCACTGAATTATTGGTTTGGCAATCACGAAACCCAAGCACAGCAAACAACGGTTAGCTTTACTCGCATTGCTAATGTGGCCGAGCTTGAAGAGCAACTGGCGCTGGCGAAAGCAGCAGGTAAACCTGTCATGCTCGACTTCTACGCCGACTGGTGTGTAGCGTGTAAAGAGTTTGAGAAGTACACCTTCCACGATCCAAAAGTCGAAGCCAAGCTGCAAGACTTCGTGTTGCTGCAAGCGGATGTCACCAAAAACCAAGTGCAAGATATTGAGCTACTCAAACACATGAACGTGCTGGGTTTGCCGACCATCGAATTCTGGGATGCGAAAGGCGAACACGTTTCAAACGCTCGTTTGACTGGCTTTATGCAAGCCGAGCCTTTCTTAGAGCACATCAATCGATTCTGATATCACATCATTCAAACGCCAGCGATTTTCGCTGGAGTTT
>NZ_JAWPOM010000064.1:0-1792 GCF_033344285.1 Vibrio sp. 779(2023) | reverse complement strand
AAGAATACAATGGCTGTAAGTCATTTGGCTGCCCTAATTGCGGCGTGCCTGATCTCAGTTTGTATTCGCGCTCAAATCGGCTCGGCTACGACTCGTGGCATTGCCCTGAGTGTGGAGCTTATCCTCCGGTTTTGATTAACGAGCCGATACTCGCATTGGCTCATCAACTTCAACAGCAAACCTTTGAGTTGAAGCTATTGCCTCATTGCGAATGCCGATTCCCTGCTTGGCAACGTTACGGGAGAACCGCCGTCGGTAGCCCAAGAGTAAAGTGTCGCTGCTGTCAAAAAACCGCAACGCTGCTGAACCCGAACAAAGAATCCCACACACTCCAACCACTGCTTGATGCTCTATTGGCCGAGGTTTCACCCAAAGATTTACAGTATAAATTGGGCTTAAATCATCGCCGTTTTTCACAATATCTTGAACGTTTGGCAAGTATGCTGGACACTTTTAGTCGCTTATACGAACGTCACTTATCGTTCTCGAATATCCAAACTCGCTCCTTTGTTCAAGTGGCGCGCTCTGGTTTTCGCCACCATGGCCGAGAACAACGTGCAGCGCATGTTTGGACACTATGCAGCGCCGATGCCCAAACGGGTTACGTGCTTTTGCTCAGTGACAACGCTTGGTTTCCTCAGACAGAGATGTCAGAGCACGTCATTCCTCAACCGCTTTGGGAGCCAAGTCGTTACCAATTAACGCAGCAAGAAGAAGCGCCAAACGAATCAGATGTATTTCTCCAAGCACAGCGCACTTACGACAAAATTCTTAGCCGCAGCCAATTTGACCAACTCGCTTACTGCGATGGTTCGCACGCGAAATCAAAAGAAGTGCTACTCACTCGCCCAGTTTTTGCTGCGCACGCGCACATGCAAAACTTGGCGAAATACTTTGCGAACAAAGTGCCGAAACGCTTTGTCCTCGAACATGAAAGCTTTTTACGAGGGGCAGCGATCACCGCTTTTACCTCCGCCATTAAGCGGGGCACGACGCAACTCTATTATTGCCATATTGGACAAAGTGAGGAAAATCTGAGCTTAAATCATGCAAAGCAAAAGATGAGTTGGTGGGATGAAACGTGGCGTCGTGGAAACATCCAAAATCAATATGGGAGTTGGCAAGTGGGGATGGGTTGGCTGACTCCAAAAAGCGCAAGACCATCGGAATCGATAGACGAATTAATCCCGACACACCCGAATTGGAACAGCGAGTTTTGGAACCGTTATACCCAATGGTTACCACCAAGCTACGCTGCCCACTTGAGTTTGCAGCGCATTAAACAGTGGCAAGCGATTTATCGATTTCTCTATAACTACTCAGCCATGCAATCACCACCAAAAGTTGGGGTGGATGAGATCGACCTGTCTCGCGTCGATAGCATAGCCGAATCAATCAACCGCTCGGTAAACGCTACTGTACACCTTTGAACGCTCGAACAAGAAGGCTTCATCAAAACCGATGTTGTTTGAATATGCTGGAGCTAAGATTCGACTTTTAGCCATTAGCCAAATGATTCAATGGGAATGATTTGCCGAAACTTAGCATGAAGATCTGTAAGCGCGGCTTCAACATCCGGTTCTGCTCGGCTTAAATGTGCGATTAGCGTCATGAAGTAGCAGTCAAAAATCAACGGCATTTTGTCTTCAAGAACAGAACTTACGCTCGCAGATTGAAACAAAGCTTGGTTAAACGACTGATAATAATCCAAATCCCAAATCACCTCTTTCAACAAGGCTCGGCTCAACTCGACGTTCGCAAAATAGTAGCGATAGTATTTCTCCGTCAGCGC
>NZ_JAWPOM010000063.1:0-1794 GCF_033344285.1 Vibrio sp. 779(2023) | reverse complement strand
ACCACTGGCACAAACGACAAGTAGAAATAGGGTTGGCTATAACCGGCTACTTTCGCACGCGACATGTTTAAAGACGCACTGCCAGTGATGTCGTACTTGTTGGCCGTAATGCCATTAACCAACGTTTTCCAATCGGTGGCAACGTACTCCACTTTGACACCCAAATCTTTAGCAAGCTCAGTTGTGACATCAATATCAAAACCACGATAACTGTTCGTGGCTGGATCTTTCATTGTCATCGGATTCCAGTCCCCAGTCGTCCCTACTCTCAACACGCCTTTATCCAGAATCTCTTGAAGACGGCTCTGAGCATGAACAACTTGAGTGACCATAAGCAGACATATTCCTAGCGCAAACAAAATCTTTTTCATTTTTATTCCCTTAAAAATAATGACCTTATACGGTTTAATTATTAACCTTTATTACAACCCCATTGATAACATAGCAGTAACAATGGAAGTTTTTTAGTTAATTCAGGGAGTAAATGTGACCTTTCGAACTCTATGGCTGATTTCGCTGCTGTTGTTAACGGGTTGCTCAGATTACCAATGGGGCTGGTATGTACTCGACCCGTCAACGGAACAAGGGATAACCAACCTAAAGTTTTTAGTCGCGGGGTTTAATGACACCATTCAAGTGTCACTCTTGAGTATGTGTTTTGCCATGACACTTGGGCTGCTGATTGCATTGCCTGCACTTTCTCGCTCCCCAACGCTCAAATGGATGAATCGCATCTACGTTGAGGTGATCCGCTCAATCCCAGTATTGGTGTTGCTCTTATGGGTTTACTACGGCATGCCAACGCTGCTCGATGTCTCTCTCAATCATTTTTGGGCGGGGGTAATTGCACTGACTATCGCTGAAAGTGCGTTTATGGCAGAAGTATTTCGCGGTGGGATTCAAGCGATCAACCGAGGTCAGCATGAAGCGGCAGAATCACTTGGTTTGAATTATTGGCAGAAGATGCGCTTGGTGATTCTTCCACAAGCATTTCGACAAATGTTACCGCCGCTAGGGAATCAGTTTGTCTACATTCTCAAAATGAGCTCTCTGGTGAGCGTAATCGGTTTAAGTGACTTAACGAGACGTGCCAACGAGTTAGTGGTGAATGAGTACTTACCGTTAGAAATTTATACCTTCTTGGTTCTGGAGTACTTGTTACTCATTCTATTCGTTTCTCAAGCAGTACGTTGGTTAGAAAAGCGTATCGCGATTCCCAGTTACTGATACTTGCACTAAAAACGACAAAGCCGCTCTCACTGGAGCGGCTTTGAGAATTTAGCTTTTAAGCTCAGGTAACGCTTACTTTTGCTTAACTGGACGTTGCCAACCAGTGATCTTACGCTCTTTAACGCGAGTGATCACTAACTCACCCTCTTCCACGTCTTTAGTTAGTGTGGTACCAGCGCCGATAGTGGCACCATCAGCAATAGTGACAGGTGCCACCAGCTGGCTATCAGAGCCAACAAACACATCGTTACCAATGATGGTCTTGAACTTATTTGCGCCATCGTAGTTACACGTAATCGTGCCCGCACCGATATTAGTGCGTTGGCCGATTTCCGCATCACCAAGGTAAGTCAGGTGGTTTGCTTTAGAGCCTTCACCAATGCGCGCATTTTTCACTTCCACGAAGTTACCGACGTGCGCGTCGTTACGTAGCTCAGCACCAGGACGCAAACGAGTGAATGGACCGACGGTACACTCTTCACCAACGGTTGCGCCTTCAATCACACTGTAAGGACGAACGATAGTGTTATCGTCGATTTCACAGTCTTTCAGCACACAACCAGT
>NZ_JAWPOM010000062.1:0-1811 GCF_033344285.1 Vibrio sp. 779(2023) | reverse complement strand
ACCCAAGAATGGCGCGACGCTGGCTTCCACCCTGTTTTGAATGAACGCGACCAAAGCATGGCGGCAAACCTTGAAGCTGGCCTTATCGCTCGTTTATTGCAACAGAAAGAGCGCCATCCCTTGCCAGACCAAGTGCAATTAGAAGGTTTTGATTTTTCGATTGATCGTGAGCAAACCTGCCCGACAATTGAAGAGTACGAACAGTACGAAAAAGACAACCCAAACTGGGGAATGCCATTTGGTATGCCGAATCTAACCAACAGCGAATACCACACGCTGATGACTTGGCTAGAAAACGGCGCGATCATGAATATGCACACGCCAATCAGTGACCAAGAGCAGGCGCAAATCAATCAATACGAAACACTGCTCAACCATTCAGACCTCAAGAACCAGTTGATGTCGCGTTATATTTACGAGCACTTGTTCCTGTCGCACCTGTACTTCTCTGAGTTGAGCGAAAAACCGCGCTTCTTTACTCTCGTGCGCTCCGCAACACCGCCAGGACAACCAGTGAAGCGCATTTCCACTCGTCGCCCTTACGACGATCCGGGCGTTGAACGCGTTTACTACCGAATCATTCCAGAACAAGGCACTATTGTTGACAAAACGCACATGCCATTTGCGCTCAACAAACAGCGCATCAGTAACTGGAAAAAGTGGTTTATTGAAGCGGATTACTCCGTTACTCAGCTACCTAGCTACGAGCCAGAAGTTGCAGCTAACCCGATGACGGCATTCATTGATATGCCAGTGAAGTCTCGCTTCAAATTCATGCTTGATAACGCGCAAAACACCATCATGGCGTATATCAAAGGCCCTGTTTGTCGTGGTCAGCTTGCACTTAACGTCATCAATGATCGCTTCTGGGTATTCTTCTTAGACCCAGACAAAGCTGACATTCCTGAGGTTAACGAGTTCTACCGTTCACAAGCAGATAACTTAAAACTGCCAGCCGAACAAGAGAGTAATACGCTTCCAGTCACAAACTGGGTTAAGTACGCACGCCAACAAGCGCGTTATCTTGAGGCAAAATCTGAGTTCACGAACAATTGGTTTAAGCATGGCGAAAACCTATCGACTGACGTCATTTGGGATGGTAACGGCACCAACCCAAATGCAGCATTAACAGTATTCCGTCATTTCGACAGTGCATCTGTAGTTCAAGGGTTGGTTGGCGAGCAGCCAAAAACAGTCTGGATCTTAGATTACGCTTTGCTAGAGCGTATTCACTACCTATTGGTAGCAGGGTTTGACGTATACGGTAACTTTGGTCACCAGTTGATGACGCGTATGTTCATGGACTTCTTACGTCTTGAAGGCGAGAGTAACTTTGTTACCTTGTTGCCTGCGGATATGCGCCACCAGCTTCAATCGAGCTGGTATCAAGATCAAAGCCCTCAGCTTAGTGACTTTTTGCAACGTAACGTGAAGCCTTTTAATCAACCGACCAGCGTTGTTTACAAAACGGACGATCCAAAAACCGAGCTACTGAACATGATGCGCAAACGCTTATCGCCAGTGTTGTTGCCGCGTTATGAGATTACCGATACTGCGCTTTCAGATATAACGGAAAAAGAGCTAAAACGCATCGGTCAAGTGCGTGGTGAATGGCTACAAACCGTCCCACAAATCACGATGCTGATGGTGCGTAGTAAGTCAGGTAAGGACGAACTGTTCACCCTACTTCACAACAATGCGCACACTAATATTTCGAGTTTGTTTGATGAAGAAAGCAACCGAGACTTCGCCAACGACGATATGACCATCGTGCGTGGTGTTGTCGGGAGCTACCCAGCAGCATTTTTCTC
>NZ_JAWPOM010000061.1:0-1812 GCF_033344285.1 Vibrio sp. 779(2023) | reverse complement strand
CAAAAGTTTTTCGATCGTTCGGGTACGCATGACTACTTTTTCAATATCTGACATCGTAACCCTCCTTTACTGACCTTCCCTTCGTTAGTCATTTCATTCTTCTATAAATTTAGAGCTTTTTCGAGCCGTTAAGTGCAATTTTCCTTTCAAATTGTGCCCTTGCACGCATATAAACTGTGAAGTCCGCCGAATAAAATCTACACCCCTTTTATTAGATCACGAATAGTTTATCTCAACTCATAGTTTAATCAGGGAGTTCTGTAGAATAGGGCCCAATGAAACATTGGAGGTTATCATGCCAATCTCACTTATCTTGGCCATTTTTGCCCTCATCGCCCTTGGCGCATGGGTGTTCTTTCGTTTCTACAGCAAACATTACGTTGGTGAAGATGCGCCAGAACAAAGTGTTCAAGTCACTATTTTAGACAAACAAGCGATCGATGTGCCGGATGCGCAGCCGGGACAGGACGACCAAGAATATTGGATTTATGTGCAACGTGGCCCAATCGGCCCGAAACGAGAATTCCAAATTGGTGTGCACTATTACCACGCGCTTAATCCAGGTGATAAAGGCACCCTGACCTACTGCGGCGACAAATTCCTACATTTCGCAATCAAACGCTAACTTACGGCAGTAACCAACGAGTCTTGGCTGATTTCGAGAACAGATAACTCATCGCCAAGGCTCCCGCCCCACTTAACACAATCCACACAGGGATCACCCATACCGGATGACCGGTATACCAACCGAACTCTTTCATCGGCCATAAGAAGATTGGGTGAAGTAAGTAAATGCCCAAGCTGTGCTGGCTGATAAAACTCACCACTTTCTGCACGTTCTTCGGCAACCCTTCCCCAAAATACCGACACAGCATAAAAATCATCGATGCCGCCAAAATCACGTTCAATGTTTTGTATGACAACCAACGCCCCACGGTGTATTTCTCCGCTTCCAAACTGTTGGTCACCACCATGGTGAATGTCACGGCTAACGCCACCAATCCAAACCCAGTGAACAACGTCACCATAGAACGATTTAGTGGCACTTTTTGAAACAGTACATAACCCAAAGGCAGATAGCCCATATAGAGCCACATTTGGTTACTCCATGGTCCATCAATCTTGAACAGGAATAACGTGCTAGTGAACATCCAAAAAGCCAGATAGGTATAGAGGACATTGTCATCGACATTACGTGCCATCCATTGGAATAGAGGAATCACGAAATACAGTGGAATAAAATAATAGAAGAAGCCTAAATGGTAATAGGTGGCATGAAACGGACTATTACTCAGCACTTCTTTGACGGTTTCAAAATCGAACCCTTGTGCCGTCCAACCCGATAGATACGCGTAGAACGTCGACCAAATTAGAAAAGGCACCAACACCTTCCCCAAACGCCGCTTCACGTAATACTTGCCATCAAAAGGACGTGTATCACTGAGCATCAGAGCGCCCGTAATCAAAATAAATACCGGCACCGCCCATCGGGTCACGCTGTTCACTCCAACGGCGGTGAGCCATTGGTCCATTGGGATCACGCCCAACTCGTTTCGATAAGGCGCCAAGACATGAATAGCGATCACGGCCACTGCGGCGACGCAGCGCAATAAATCAAAAAACAGAACCCTTTCTCTCATATCCTTTCCTACCTTGGATCGCTTATCGTTTATAGCATAGGGCAATTTTCACTCAATTAAATAGTTAACAATCTGTTTTTGCTTATTTTTAACCCAACAATGACCTGTTAATTGTATTTAACCGATAAATACTGCTGAACAGAATCAATTGAAACAAAGCGATATGTGACCA
>NZ_JAWPOM010000060.1:0-1839 GCF_033344285.1 Vibrio sp. 779(2023) | reverse complement strand
GTAAAGCTTACGGTCGTCTAACGGTAATGGCGCAGTACTACTGTAAAGTTGTACCTGTACTAGAAGTACCACCAACCGCATTTGTTCCGCCACCGAAAGTAGACTCCGCTGTTGTTCGCCTAGTACCTTATGAAGAGCTACCATGCCCAGCGAAAGATCTACGTTTACTCGATCGCGTTTGTCGTGAAGGCTTTAACCAACGCCGTAAAACCGTGCGTAACTGCTACAAATCTCTGTTGAGCGCAGAAGTTCTGGAAGAGCTAGGTGTAAACCCAAGCATGCGTCCAGAAAACCTAACGCTACAACAATTCGTCGCGATGGCGAACTGGCTAGCGGACAACCCGCAGCACTAATAACTCAAACAATAAGCCAAACCCTTGCCGGTTTGGCTTATTATTAAGTTTATCAAGGAGTGCACATGGACGTCATTCAACCCTGCATCAAGATTCAAGTTCACACCAAATACATCGAAGAGCAATCCAATCCAGAGCTACAACGCTTTGTTTTCGCCTACGTCATTACCATTAAAAACCTCAGCCAGCAGACAGTGCAGCTCATAAGTCGCCGATGGTTGATTACCGATTCCAACGGTAAACAAATGACGGTAGAGGGAGAAGGTGTTGTTGGGCAGCAGCCGTTTATTCCAAGCAACGATGAATACACTTACAGCAGTGGTACCGCGTTAGAAACGCCTGTTGGTGTCATGCAAGGACACTACAAAATGCTGGATGAGAAAGGCCAGGAATTCATCACTGAAATTGAGCCATTTCGTTTAGCGATTCCGAACGTTTTAAATTAATAAGATTGGAGATTCAGTGGCTACCTATATTGTTGGTGACATCCAAGGCTGTTTTGACGAACTACAGCAGCTACTCAAGCGCGTCAACTTTTCCACTCAACATGACCAACTTTGGCTCGCAGGAGATTTGGTGGCTCGCGGCCCGAAATCACTCGAAACACTGCGCTTCGTAAAGTCACTCGGTGACAGCGCAAAAGTCGTACTCGGCAATCATGACTTACATTTACTGGCAGTATCTTACGGCCTGAAAAAGCGAAAAGACAAAGATAAAACGACCCCTATTTTCCTCGCTAAAGACCGCGAAGAACTGCTCTCTTGGCTAGCTAAACAACCTTTTCTGGCAGAGCACGACGAGTTTGTGATGTGTCATGCGGGTATCTCACCGCAATGGGATTTAGAAACAGCCAGACAATGCGCTCGCGAAGTAGAACGTATTATCCAAGGCGAAGAGTTGCCGTGGTTGCTAAAAAACATGTACAGCAACTTACCAGATCTTTGGGATGACTCACTGGAAGGTCTGGATCGCTATCGCTATATCATCAATGCCTTTACAAGAATGCGTTTCTGCTTTTCTGATGGTCGTTTAGATATGGACTGCAAACTGCCTCCGCAAGAAGTCACAGGTGACCAACTGGTACCTTGGTTTGAACTGCCGCACCGCATACCGTTAGAAAAAACAGTGTTATTCGGCCACTGGGCAGCATTGCAGGGCTATATCGATGAAAAAGTCATTGGACTCGATACAGGTTGTGTCTGGGGTGGTTCGCTGACGATGATCCGTTGGGAAGACAAACAACTCTTTACCCAAGACGCTCTCGATTAATCACTAGATCGTTACTCCAAAAACAAAAAGCACCGTGGTTACGGTGCTTTTTTCTATTCTGCTTCGAGAGACTTTTCTAACTATTGCTTTTCTAAAATCGTAAAACGCATGTTGTAAGCGTTTTTCTCATCCGCTTGGTAGGTTTCAGAATATGTCTCTTTGAACTCATTACCCCAGTCTGGGAACTGGGTGTCACCTTCAACTGCAGCATCAATAT
>NZ_JAWPOM010000059.1:0-1872 GCF_033344285.1 Vibrio sp. 779(2023) | reverse complement strand
AATTGCCAGGTCGGCTTAAGCAAATCTATGCTGGCGTTACGGAAATCATCACCCAGTTTCAACCAGACGTATTTGCAATTGAGCAAGTGTTCATGGCGAAAAATGCCGATTCTGCTCTAAAGCTAGGGCAGGCTCGCGGTAGTGCGATTGTTGCGGCGGTGAATGCGGATCTTCCTGTGTATGAGTATGCTGCCCGTCTTATTAAGCAAGCTGTAGTGGGGACTGGTGGTGCAGACAAAGTGCAAGTTCAGCACATGGTGCAGCACATGTTAAAATTACCTGCAAAGCCTCAAGCCGATGCTGCGGATGCACTCGGTGTGGCAATTTGTCATGCCAATACGAACAAGACCTTGGTTGCGCTCGCAGGCAAAGCAAGCAGTGCGAGAAAAGGGCGTTATCGCTAGACTCTTACCGTACTAAAAATGAGACACCTCAGACAGATTTAAGGAATAAATTTGTTGTGAAAATGTTACAAAACTATAGTGATCCGATGTCTAATAAGAAATCAATCAAGGAAGATTGAACATGAATCCAGCCACGCTGTGGCGCAGTGTATTTATGCCGCGCCAACCTCAATGGACGAGAACGCAACAACGTCAAGCTGACATCCTCTCTTTATTTACCTTCATCGCTTTTCTGGTCGGAATTTATAGCTTAATTAAGTGGTTCAAGCATGGACACGAAAGCTTGATCTTAACTTCTGTCATTCTGATTACTCTTGAGCTTGTTTCCGCTTCTAGTCTCAAATGGTTTAAGCAACCTGCGTTATCACTTAACCTTGGTTTTGTCGGGATGTCGGTGCATGCACTCAATATCATTTATCAAAGTGGTGGTGTGGTTGATTCAACTCAAACTTATTGGGTGCCTTTGTTGGTTGTCGCTTTCTTCTTATCTGGCACTCGTCTTATCGCTATTGCTTGGAGTGGCGTGGTGATTGCCATTTCCGCCTTAATGACACATCAGCATGTTTCGGGTTTTGAGTTTCCTCAACTGGTACTATCGGAAGCTTCTCATCGACTAGAAATTTGGTCTGGTACCGTATTGCCGCTGGTGGTGATTTGTATCGCTCAGGCATTTACTGCTAAGCAACGTGATGATGCGATTGAAAATGCCGAAGCAGCAAAAGTCGAGAGTGAACAAGTCGCCAAAAAAGCAACAGAAGGCGAACTGCATCTGGCTGAAGTATTGGAACAAGCTAATTTAAATTCGATAGAGCTGAAATCTGTTTCGCAAGCGCTTGATGAGCAATCGTCGCAGTTGGATGAGCAAGTCAATGCACTCAACGTGAATAGTGAATCTCAAGCAAGTGCGGCAGAGCAAATGAGCCAACAAGTACATCACATGGCTACAGGGATTGAAGAGTCGAGCAAGTTTGTGGAAGAGCTGCGTGAGAAGAGTGAAGACGTTCATCAACAAGCAGAGAAAAGCTCTGAACTGCTAGAAGATTCTACTCAAGCCATCAGCCAGATCATTACTAGCCATGAAGAAATCATGAAAGTGGCAGACTTGATTACCTCTGTAGCAGAGCAAACCAACTTGCTGGCTTTAAATGCGGCAATCGAAGCGGCGCGAGCAGGAGAGCAGGGCAGAGGTTTTGCTGTGGTTGCCGAGCAAGTACGAGAGCTATCAGCGAAGAGTAGCCAGTCCGCTATTGAGATTCGACACTTACTTGATCGTAGTGAGCAAGAAGTGAAGCATGGTCAAGACGTGGTGACGTCAAGCACCGAGAGGATGAACACTATTATTCAGCAAGTGACGACGATATCTCATGACGTACAAAGTTTATCAAGCATTATGGCAACGCAAATGACAGCGCTAAAAGAACTTGATGAAGCGAGTAGCGAAGTGGCGAATGGTGTAGTGAATACAAAA
>NZ_JAWPOM010000005.1:221125-261389 GCF_033344285.1 Vibrio sp. 779(2023) | reverse complement strand
AAGACATCAAGAGAAGCAAGAGCGAGTAGAGCAGCAGCAATTGGCGCTGGACTAAACAAAGGCCCCCTTTTAGGGGGCTCACACAAAGCCACCTTCTTTAGAAGGTGGTCATTTACTTTTTTAAATTTACTTATTGGATTAAAAAACCATTTGTTAATAATTTTGTAAATTACAAATAATAATGGAGATTGGTTAGATGTTCGTCGAATAAATAAAGGTAAACTTATCAAGTTATTGTTTTATAATGGTATTTTGTTTTTTTTACATTGGTATTTAGAAAATTTGACAGCCAGAATAATCTTTTGCACTCTTAGCTCCAGATTTTGAGGAGGTGCTGTATAACGTTTTGTTAACGCTCTACCTCAAACATATAAAAAAAGGGAACCGGACAAGGATATCCCGAACTAAGAAAAGGCAGTGGATTAATTATGAAAAAAACTCTATTAGCACTAGCTGTAGTTGCGTCTGCAACTTCAGTGAACGCAGCTGAAGTATTCAAATCTGAAGAAGGTTCTGTAGATTTCTACGGTCAGCTACGTCCAACTCTTCTATTCACAGAAAAAACTGATCACACAGCAGAGCTAAACACTAGCTCTTCTCGTACTGGTGTGAACGCGGTTTACGTTGTTGACGAAAGCCTAAAAGTTCTGGGTGAAGTTGAAATCGGTGTTGCTCTAGGTGACAACTACGACGCAGGTGCTGATTCAAGCGAGCGTACAGATGACTCTGTATACGTACGTCGCCACATCATCGGTTTTGATATGGGTGATATGGGTACTCTTCGCTTCGGTAAAGAAGGTACTTGGGCTGATGACGTATACTTCGCAGATTACTCTTACTTCTTCGGTGGTAACGCAGCGGAAACTGCATACGGTCACGCTTGGAACAACGATTCTCAAATCAAATACGCTTACGAAAATGACGCGTTCTGGCTAAAAGCTGGTTACGCGCTAGGCGAAAAAGATTCTAACGAAGAAGTACTAGAAGTATTCGTTGGTAAATCTTTCAACGACCTATCTCTACACGCTGGTGTACTTACTGCGAACAACGACATCAACGTAACTAAAGAGAAAAAACTAGTTCTTAATGGTGTAGAGCAAACAGTTTCTCACACAGAGCGTACTGATAACGAAAACCTATCTTTTGAAGTAACTGCTGAGTACGCACTAAACGAGCACACTCTAGGTGCTACGTACTACTACAACGAAAACGAAGATAAGCTAGGTAAATCAACAGTTGATTCACACTACATCGTTGTAGCTGGTATGTTCGCTGTCGCTCCTAAAACAACTCTATACTCTGGTTACGAGTACCTAGCTCAGTCTACTGACGAAGCAGGTAAAGTAGACGCAGACTCTTCTTGGTTCTACGCTGGTGTTGAATACAAGTTCTCTAAATGGGCACGTGTATTCGCAGAAGCGGGTTACACTTTCGAAGGTACTGACTTCGACAACAAAGACACAGACGACGCAACTAACTTCGGTGTTGGTGCTCGTTTCTACTGGTAATCAATACCCAGTTTGATATTGTAAGACCCAGCTATATGCTGGGTCTTTTACTATGAAGATAAGGATGAAAAATTCTATGCAGTTATCATTAAAAGTGGCAATGGCACTGTCTATTTTTGCCAGTACAAACCTCTACGCTGCAACGACTTTAGTGGTTCCAGAAGACGTGAAGTTATTGGCCGTCAACATGGAGAAGCCAGATCTAGAAGGTGGTCTTTTTTCTAGTGAGAAGACAATCGAACTACCTGACGGAACGAATCAAATTGTCTTCAAATATCAACCTACATTCGAAATTAACGAAAACCTTAAGACGGTTTACAGTGATGTAATCGTTGCTAAATTTGATGCTGAAAACGAAAAGCTAACGTTTGAACTGCCAGAGTTTAAAACTCTTCGCCAAGCGCAAAACAACATCTCGCCTCTAGATTGGCAATTACTGGATACCAAAGGCCAACCTATTGCTTTGGTCGAAGATGTATTAGAGTCAGATGGTGTTCAAATTGGTCGTAATTACCCTCAAGAAACTCGTAACTACAATATTGCTGGCGGTATCGCGAGTGTTGCTGTTAGCTATGTAACTGTGAATCAGCATCAACAATCAGTAAGTGATATCGAGCCTCGAGTTGAGACTAGTGATACCCGTTCAACAGCCGCATCGAACGACAGCCCAATGGTTGATGTATTAAAGACGATGTACCAGAAAGCGTCTCCGGCGGAAAAAGAGGCCTTTAAAAACTGGCTTGCTGAGCAGTAATCCCTTAGTTCATTAGATAGGGCTTAACTGAAAAAGTACGAATCTAAAAAGCAGGCTTTAAGCCTGCTTTTATCTTTTCTGCTTATTAGAGAGAGATTTCTCTCCATTCACCAGGCATTAGGTCGTTAAGGACGATATCACCCATCGAATGACGAATGAGGCGCAAGGTAGGGAAGCCAATGTGCGCAGTCATGCGACGCACCTGACGATTTCTTCCTTCAATAATGGTAATGGCTAACCAAGTTGTAGGGATATTTGCTCGAAAACGAACAGGAGGCGTTCTGTCCCAGACTTGTGGTTCTGGAATAACTTCAACTTCGGCTGGTAGAGTCATACCATCTTTTAGCTCTACTCCCTTTCTCAATTTTTCAAGATCTTGCTCCTGAGGAGCGCCATCGACTTGAACCCAATAAGTCTTCGGCGATTTTGACTTTGGCTGCGTTAGCTTCGCCTGCAAGATGCCATCGTTAGTGAGTACCATTAAACCTTCGCTGTCTCGGTCCAATCGGCCAGCCGCATAGACATTTTTGATCGGGATATAGTCCGCTAACGTTTTGCGACCATCGCCATCGGTAAATTGACTGAGCGTATCGTAAGGCTTATTGAAAATAATGACTTTACGATCTTTAGGGGGCACTTTTGGCTTTTGGCTCTTTGTTGGGCGATTAGGGCGGCGGTCTTGCTGAGTACGAGTCTTCGAGCCATTGCGAGCTCCTGAGTGTTTAAAATGGCCCGTTTTAGACTGGTTACGACTGCGACCTTTTTCCTGACCTGTACGAGATGACATGTTAACTACCCTGCAAAAATGTAAATGAACTGTGTTTGAAAGTTTTAAGTTTTCTCATGATCGGATATGATTTGCGCGCCTAAAACTAACAAACGCGCACAGAATGATAGACTAATTCGTGTTATTTGTTTAATTATATCAGTGCACTCATGGATTCAGAGCTTAGAGCTTCAAACTACAACAAAGAGTGCGAACCGCATGTGGCGTTAGTGAGGAGACATGTACTGCTAACGCGCAGCAATGCGTCAATTAAACCAACTCAGACGCTGAGTTGATCAGCCAACAAGTTGATTAAAAAATAGGGAAATTTCATGCCTACAGAAAAACCTACAATTATCTACACCATCACTGATGAAGCGCCGGCGCTAGCAACTTATTCATTACTACCAATCATTCAATCATTCACAGCATCGTCTGGCATCAATGTAGATACTCGTGATATTTCACTAGCAGGTCGAATTATCGCTAACTTCCCAGAGCATCTAAAAGAAGAACAGCGCATTGGCGATGCGTTGACTGAGCTTGGTGAACTAGCTCAAACTCCAGAAGCAAATATCATCAAGCTACCTAACATTTCAGCTTCAGTTCCTCAGCTTAAAGCGGCGATTAAAGAGCTTCAGGCGAAAGGTTACGATTTACCAAACTACCCAGAAGAGCCGAGCACGTACGAAGAGAAAGCGATTAAAGCGGCTTACGACAAAATCAAAGGTAGTGCGGTTAACCCAGTACTTCGTGAAGGTAACTCAGACCGTCGTGCTCCGACTTCGGTTAAGAACTACGCGAAGAAAAACCCACACTCAATGGGTGCATGGTCAGCAGAATCTAAGTCCCATGTTGCGAGCATGTCAGACAATGACTTCTTTGGTAGCGAAAAGTCTACAACTATCTCTGGTGCAACAGAGGTCAAAATCGAGTTTGTCGGTAATGATGGTACAGTTAAAGAGCTTAAGTCTGCGTTCCCATTACTAGATAAAGAAGTCATTGATACTTCAGTAATGAAGAAGAAGGCGTTGGTTGAATTTTTCGAGAAAGAGATTGCTGAAGCGAAAGCACAAGACGTGCTGCTGTCTCTTCATATGAAAGCGACGATGATGAAAGTTTCTGACCCTGTCATTTTCGGCCATGCCGTAAAAGTTTACTACAAAGACGTTTTCGATAAGTACGGTAAGCTGTTTGAAGAGCTAGGTGTTGATGTAAACAATGGCATCGGTGATGTTTACTCAAAAATTGAGTCTCTACCTGAAGCGCAAAAAGCAGAAATTGAAGCGGCCATTCAAGCGGTTTACCAAACTCAACCAGAACTTGCGATGGTTGACTCTGATCGTGGTATCACAAACTTACATGTACCAAGTGACATTATTGTAGATGCTTCTATGCCAGCAATGCTTCGCTCTTCGGGTCAAATGTGGGGACCAGATGGTAAACAAAAAGACACCAAAGCGATGATTCCAGATCGTAGCTACGCAGGTATTTACCAAGCGGTTATTGATTTCTGTAAAGAGCACGGCGCATTTGATCCAACCACTATGGGTAGCGTACCTAACGTTGGTCTAATGGCTCAGAAAGCTGAAGAGTATGGTTCTCACGACAAGACATTCATTCTAGACGCTGCGGGTACTGTTCGCGTTGTTGATGCTTCAGGTAACGTACTGTTAGAGCAAGCGGTTGAAGAAGGTGATATCTTCCGTATGTGTCAGGTTAAAGACGCACCAATCCAAGATTGGGTTAAACTAGCAGTGACTCGCGCACGTGCAACAGGTGTTCCAGCTGTATTCTGGCTAGATGAAAACCGCGCGCACGATGCTGAGCTCATCAAGAAAGTAAACGCCTACCTACCAGATCACGATACTGACGGTCTAGAGATTAAGATCCTATCTCCTGTTGAAGCTTGTAAGTACTCACTAGAGCGTATGAAAGCGGGCCTAGATACTATCTCTGTTACAGGTAATGTTCTTCGTGACTACCTAACAGACTTGTTCCCAATTCTCGAGTTAGGTACGTCTGCTAAGATGCTATCTATTGTTCCATTGATGAATGGTGGTGGTCTATTTGAAACAGGCGCTGGTGGTTCTGCTCCTAAGCACGTTCAACAAGTAGAAAAAGAGAATCACCTTCGTTGGGATTCTTTGGGCGAGTTCCTAGCGCTTGCAGCTTCGTTAGAGCATTTAAGTGTAGCGACAAACAATCCTAAGGCTCAGGTTCTCGCAGATACACTAGATAAAGCGACCGGTGAGTTTTTAGACACCAACAAATCTCCGTCACGTAAAGTGGGTGAGCTAGATAACCGTGGAAGCCACTTCTATCTTGCACTTTACTGGGCGAAAGCGCTTTCAGAGCAAACGGATGATGCGGATCTTGCTGCTGAATTTGCACCAATTGCAAAAGCGCTGTCAGAGCAGGAAGAAACGATCGTTGCTGAGCTAAATAATGCGCAAGGCGTGAAAGGTGAGCTAGGAGGTTACTACTTACTAGACGATGCATTGGTTTCTAAATTGATGCGTCCAAGCGAAACCTTTAACGCAATCATTAACAAGTAAGTTAGTGTAAAAACACGTCGTTTTCGGCGTGTTTCCTATCCTGTAAGTGAGTTGTAAGTGTTCCTTTTGTAACACGTGCTCTAAATAGTAAGAAACCCGCTATCTTGGCGGGTTTATTTTTCTCTTCAAAACATCAACGTGGCGTTTCGAGAGCAATATTTTTATATTTCGACAGCGCTCTAATTATTTGGCTTGGCCTTCAAGAGGCACGACGCTACTCGCGTGACAGCCTTTGGGACCTTTTTCAATCTCGTAAGAGACTTGTTGGCCTGCTTTCAGTGTACGATAACCGTCCATCTGGATAGTTGAGTAGTGGGCAAAGATATCTCCCTCTTCTTCATCTGAACAAATAAACCCAAATCCTTTGGCATTGTTAAACCACTTTACTGTACCTGTAGCCATGCTTTACATCCCTCATGCATTTTTTACTGATGTTGTTACTGCAACCAAGTTATACCTTTAACTTGGTACTACCATTGTCAGCGAATGCCAACAAACGTCAAATCAATGATAAGTCACATTCATCAAACCACTTAAAGAAGAGAGGTTTCAAAATGATGATTTATGCATCGACACTTTCCACTGTAGTCAATGAATTTCGACAGTCAATAGCAGTGAGCAACAAACAGAAACATAATTGAAAACAAATCACTTTTGAGATTAACAAATTTGCAAACAGTTTTTCGTATATACGCAGAAGTTTAGTCAATTTGCCTATGAAGTGGTTCATACTGAAAAAGCCATACTGTCCGTGTTGCTTATGGTAGAAGAATCCTCTGACTGAATAAAAAATGAAGTTTTCGTGATAATTACCGTATTCTCAATGAGGAAGTGTGATCCAGATAGAAGATGATGGGGCGGTTTGCAATAGTCCGAAAGCAATAAATAGAAAGTTCTTTTATAAGAAAAAATGTGTAACTTATCGACAAGCATCTTTTATTTGCGCCGTATCAAGACGTGCATTAGTCTCTATATTAGGTAGCAACTTTTATCGATCAAAGATCGAATTCGGTGCCATAACTCACTACACCGCGCTGCACGCTTGTGGTAGATTGTTTTTATAGGTCGAAAACATCAACCCTTTGATACGATATCTTTAGATTGCCATGAGTAAAAATTTTGAATGGGTCACTCCGGACTCTGATCTTCTGGAGCGAGAAAGTACGAAAGTCCAGCCACCTAAGCTGTACAATGTCGTACTCAATAATGATGACTATACACCTATGGATTTCGTCATAGAGGTGCTTGAGCGATTTTTCTCACATGATATTGATAAAGCAACTCAAATCATGCTTCAGGTCCACTATGAAGGAAAGGCAATCTGCGGCACATACAGCGCAGAAATTGCCGAAACAAAAGTAGCGCAAGTTACGATGTACGCAAGGGAAAATGAACATCCGCTACTTTGCACTATGGAGCAAGCGTAAACAAAGAAGACTTGCTCGAACAACCCCAGTTGTTTTTTCGGGAGGTACTTATGCTAAATAAAGAACTAGAGTCAAGCCTTAACGGTGCATTTGCTCGGGCGCGCGACAAACGCCACGAGTTTATGACTGTCGAACACCTCCTACTTGCATTGTTGGAAAATGATGCAGCTAAGGAAGCCCTTCTAGCTTGTAAGGCGGATCTTGACGCTTTACGCAACGAACTCGATATTTTCATCGATCAAACTACGCCTCTTATCCCAGATAGTGATGAGACGCGTGAAACGCAGCCGACTTTGAGTTTTCAACGTGTACTACAACGCGCCGTCTTTCATGTACAGTCGTCTGGTCGTAATGAAGTAACAGGCGCCAACGTGCTTGTTGCTATCTTCAGTGAGCAAGAGTCGCATGCCGCTTACTTACTGAAGAAAAATGACATCTCCCGATTAGATATTGTTAACTTCATCTCCCATGGTATTACTAAAGCATCAGGTGCAGGTGAGGATTCATCATCAGACTCGTTTAGCTCAGAAAGTGTTGAAGAGCCTAATTCTGAAGAACGCCTAGAAAGCTTTGCGACGAATCTTAATCAAGTCGCTAAAGATGGAAACATCGACCCACTCATTGGACGTGATAAAGAGTTAGAGCGCACTATTCAGGTACTTTGTCGACGCCGCAAGAATAATCCACTACTAGTGGGTGAGGCAGGGGTTGGTAAAACAGCCATTGCGGAAGGTCTTGCATGGCGAATTGTCGAAGGGCAGGTCCCTGAGGTTATTCAAAACAGCGTGATTTATTCACTAGATATTGGCTCTTTGCTCGCTGGTACCAAATATCGCGGTGATTTTGAAAAGCGCTTCAAGGCGATTTTGAAACAACTTGAAAAAGAAGAAGATGCCATTTTGTTCATCGATGAAATACATACCATCATCGGTGCAGGCGCGGCATCTGGGGGGCAAGTCGATGCAGCAAATCTTATTAAGCCTCTTTTAAGTAGCGGTAAGTTGCGTTGTATTGGTTCGACGACATACCAAGAGTACAGCAACATTTTCGAGAAAGAGCGTGCGTTGTCTCGCCGTTTCCAAAAGATAGACGTTGTAGAGCCTTCATTGGATGATACAACTAAAATCTTGATGGGCTTGAAGCCGAAGTACGAAGCTCACCATGAAGTACGTTATACCAATAAAGCACTGCGTGCCGCGGTAGAACTGTCGGCTAAATACATTAATGAACGCCATCTACCAGATAAGGCCATTGATGTCATTGATGAAGCTGGTGCGCGTAGTCGTCTTGCTCCTGCAAGCCGTCGTAAAAAAACGGTCGGAGTGGCTGATATCGAATCAATGGTTGCCAAAATGGCGCGAATTCCAGAGAAGTCGGTTTCTTCTTCAGATAAAGACATTTTGAAAAACTTAGATAGCAAAATGAAGATGTTGGTATTTGGTCAAGATAATGCGATTGATGCATTGTCCGAGGCGATCAAGCTGACACGTGCAGGTTTAGGTGTAGACAACAAACCTGTTGGTTCATTCTTGTTTGCAGGCCCAACAGGGGTTGGTAAAACAGAGGTGACGGTGCAGTTATCTAAGCTTCTAGGTATCGAACTACTTCGTTTTGATATGTCTGAGTATGGTGAGCGTCACTCCGTAAGTCGCTTAATTGGTGCGCCTCCTGGTTATGTCGGTTATGACCAAGGTGGTTTGCTAACCGATGCTGTTATTAAGCACCCACACTCAGTCGTATTACTTGATGAGATTGAAAAAGCGCACCCTGATATCTTTAACCTGTTGTTGCAAGTCATGGATAACGGTACGCTAACGGACAACAATGGTCGCAAAGCAGACTTCCGTAATGTCATTCTTGTTATGACAACTAACGCAGGTGTGGCGGAAACCGAGAAGAAATCAATTGGTTTGATTCAACAAGACAACAGTCACGATGCAATGGCGGAAATTAAGAAGGTGTTTACTCCTGAGTTCCGTAACCGTCTTGATAACATCATCTGGTTTAACAGCCTTGATGAAAGCGTTATCCATCAAGTGGTTGATAAGTTCATTGTTGAACTGCAAGTGCAACTTGATGCGAGAGGCGTTTCAATGGAAGTATCGCAAGACGCTCGCCATTGGTTAGCACATAAAGGTTATGACAAAGCTATGGGGGCTCGCCCAATGGGGCGTGTTATCCAAGAACAGCTTAAGAAGCCTTTGGCTAACGAACTGTTGTTTGGATCTTTAGTTGACGGCGGTACAGTGAAAGTAACGCTGGTCAACGATACGCTTGAGTTTGAATACTTAAGTGAGAAAGAGACAGCGATGCATTAATCGTTAGTCGGTAACAAACGCAAAAGCGCACGAGAAGATCGTGCGCTTTTTTATCTGAACTAAATCGGAAAAAATTGTGCAATAAAAAACGGAGCAGCTTGCTCCGTTTTTTATTGCATCCGAAAATCAGAGATTAACGAGCGCGGAAGACGATGCGGCCTTTTGACAGGTCGTATGGAGTCATCTCTACAGTTACTTTGTCACCCGTTAGGATACGGATGTAGTTCTTACGCATCTTGCCAGAGATGTGAGCAGTCACAACGTGACCGTTTTCAAGTTCAACACGGAACATAGTGTTTGGTAGAGTGTCAAGGACAGTGCCTTGCATCTCGATTACGTCTTCTTTAGCCATTTAATCCTCTTTAGAAATTAGGCAATATTAGCGGGGTATATTCTGCCGCTAAATAGTAATTATGTAAAGTTGAGGCGTATTCTACCCTCGCCAACGCTGATTTACTAGCCTTTGGTGGCGTTGAAAGCGTGTTTTGTAGCTCATTGCTGGGCACTCATCAATCTGATATCCCAAATATAGCCACTGTTGTTTGTTTTCTTGGCAGTATTTAATCTGATAAAGCACTGCTAACGTGCCAAGAGATAACTCGTAGTCAGGGTCAAAGAAAGTATAAAAAGCACTCGAGCATTGTGGCATCAAATCTGTCACCGCAATGGCGAGCAATTGATCTGATTCATCGTAAATGTGTAAAAACGACGTTGTCAGCCAGCTAGTTTGAGCAAATCGAGCAAACTCATCACGCTTTGGTGGGTACATAGTGCCGTTTTTATGCCGTTTGCAGATGTACCGACTGTAAAGCTCAAACCATTCCTCATCCATTTCAGGTTTCATTTCCCAGCGTAAAGACTGTGCTTTATTAAGCAGCCTCTTCTGACTTTTTGATAATCTAACGTCTGGAATCGAGACTCGAATTGGCTGGCAAGCGGTGCAATGCTCGCAATGCGGTTTATATATGGTATCTCCGCTACGACGAAAACCGTTAGCCATGAGCAACTGGTAATTTTCTTCAGTATGCAGCCTTTCATCAAGCGCCACCGCAACCCGCTCTTGCCGTTCAGGCAAATAACTACAAGGGTGATTATTCGTCAACCCTATTCGAATATGTTGTATATCCGTACTCATACTGAATCCTGCAAAACTTGGGGCTGATAGGCATCAAATAGTGTTTGCTTTTCTCTTAAAGATAGTAGTTTTTGCATAAATTCGTCACGCTCAAGTTCAAATGCGCCAAGTGATGCCAAGTGAGAATTCATAACTTGGCAATCGATTAATTGACCTTGCTTTGACGCCAAATGGTTGCATAAGTACCACAATGCAATTTTGGATGCGTTATCTTTTAGGCTAAACATCGACTCCCCGCAAAAAAGTTGGCCCACGCAGATGCCATATAGTCCGCCAATCAGGTTGTTGTCATGCCATACTTCTACAGAGTGACAGTGACCAAGTTTGGCTAACTCAATGTAGGAAGCTTGCATTTCCTCGTTGAGCCATGTTTCCTCTGCAGGGCGTGTTGAAGAACATAGTCTAATCACTTCTTCTGTCGCGAAATTGAGTGTTACTTTATAGTTATGTTTACGCTGAAATTTTTTGAGACTTTTAGATGGCTTAAACTGCAATGGGTCAAACACAGCGCGCGGAGAAGGGCTCCACCATAAAATAGGTTCACCAGGACCATACCAAGGGAAAATGCCTTGATAGTAACCATTGAGGATTCTCATGGGGTTTAAGTCACCACCAAAAGCCAGCAAACCATTGGGGTCGCTGAGTGCTTTATAGGGTGAGGGAAAGTTGAACGTTTCATCGAGTTCAGTTAAATAAATAGCCATAAGAAGTCGTTACCAACATTGGAGTCAGAGGAGTTTATGATGACCTGGTTAAGAAATATCGTAAAAGTATGGCTTGGGATCATACTGTTTTTACCACTTGTCGCCAACGCAGCCTATGAAAGAAATGTTGCCAAGCCAGTTAATGAAGTAGTTTACGGGAAGATTGACTCTGTCCGTTATATTACTCAACAAGAGGTTGTTCAATCGAAAAGTAACGGTTGGAAGACACTACTTGGTGCCACTATCGGTGGTTTAGTCGGTAATCAATTTGGTGGCGGTACGGGAAGAGAAGTCGCGACGGCAGTGGGTGCGCTTGCAGGTGCCGCAGTTGCTCAAAACCAAAGTAATTACCAATACACGGTTGAATATAAGTTAGTTGAGCTACTCATCAAAGTGAAGGGTGATAAGCTAATTAATGTCATCCAAGATGTTGATAAAAATATGTTATTTAGTCGAGGGGATGAAGTTCGTATTTTATATTTTGATGATGGAGTCAGGGTTGATATCACTTATTAACCCTAGGTTGTTTTAGTCTAACGAAGCCTAATCAGGCATGTACAGTCGAGCTGGCTTATCGTCAAATAAAGTCGAAATAGTTTGCTGTTTCGCCGTGCTTCTTTCGCTCTGATTTACATCGCTGGCAATGCCTTTAATTCTGTATCTTTAGGCTGCTTGAGGATATTCATAAATTAGCGCCGATTTACTCTGGTTTTGTCGTGTTTTTTTGGGTAGTCTGAATTCACGAAGAATTGTTTAGCCCTCATAAAAAATCGTATGTTGAGGGCACAAAGGATTATCAACTTTTAATGGAAAGCCTAACGTTACAACCTATCAATAAAATTCAAGGGGAAGTGAACCTTCCTGGCTCTAAAAGCGTTTCTAATCGAGCTCTTTTACTTGCTGCTCTTGCTAAAGGCAGAACTCGCCTTACTAATCTCCTCGACAGTGATGATATTCGTCATATGCTGAATGCGCTGACTAAACTAGGCGTTCAATACCAACTTTCCGAAGATAAAACAGAATGTCTCGTTGAAGGCCTTGGGCGTCCGTTTTCTGTCTCAGAGCCGGTAGAGTTATTTCTCGGCAATGCTGGCACTGCGATGCGACCATTAGCTGCGGCTCTTTGTCTTGGAGAAGGGGAGTATGTACTGACGGGCGAACCTCGTATGAAAGAGCGTCCAATTGGTCACCTTGTCACTGCACTGAAAGATGCTGGTGCGAACGTTGAGTACATGGAAAACGAGAACTTTCCACCTCTCAAAATAATTGGTACTGGCCTAAAAGCAGGTACAGTTTCTATCGATGGGTCCATTTCAAGTCAGTTCTTGACCGCTTTCTTAATGTCTGCGCCATTGGCTGAAGGTGAAATTCGCATCAACATCGAAGGCGATTTGGTTTCTAAGCCTTATATCGATATCACCCTGCATATTATGAAGCAGTTTGGGGTCGATGTGATCAACAACGACTATCAAGAGTTTGTGATTCCAGCCGGTCAGCAATACGTCGCTCCAGGTGATTTCTTGGTTGAAGGTGACGCGTCTTCTGCTTCTTACTTCTTGGCGGCGGCAGCCATCAAAGGCGGAGAAGTTAAAGTCACGGGTATCGGTAAAAACAGCATTCAAGGTGATATTCAATTTGCTGATGCGCTTGAAAAAATGGGTGCAGAAATTGAATGGGGTGATGACTACGTAATTTCACGTGTTGGTCAATTAAAAGGCATTGATATGGATTACAACCATATCCCTGATGCTGCAATGACCATCGCGACAACAGCGTTATTTGCCGAAGGCACTACCGCTATTCGTAACGTTTATAACTGGCGTGTAAAAGAAACAGACCGTTTGTCAGCTATGGCGACTGAGTTACGTAAAGTTGGTGCGGAAGTGGAAGAAGGGGAAGATTACATTATCGTCAAACCTGTCTCTCAGTTAAAGCATGCTGCGATTGATACTTACGATGATCATCGAATGGCGATGTGTTTTTCGCTGGTGGCACTTAGTGATACGCCTGTGACGATTAACGATCCAAAGTGTACGTCGAAAACGTTCCCTGACTACTTCGACAAACTTAAGGCTTTAAGCTGCTAAATATTCTGACCTGAAACAGGAAAGCCAGAGTGAATAACACTCTGGCTTTTTTGTTTCCCAATACTATTTAACCAGCGTAAATTCCTTAGAAAGGTGATGCGCTAAGTATTTGAACATATTGAATACTGCAGTCGTATTTGAAGTTGGTAAACCTTTGTCATCAAGGAAGTATTCACCTTTAAAAACTAAAACACCTTCTTTTTCTTCTACACTTGTTGCTCGCATTCCCTCGATGTAATCATCGTGCTCTTGGATGATTTGGTTAGCGATCAAAAGAAGGTCGAACTCTTCGATAAACGTTCTATCAGACATATTCTTTCTACCATCCTATTCAGTTAAGAACGCTGAGTATACCTACAACTAAAATGGGTTTGCATGATTAATTCAGTCAATCGTTCAGTAAGACTAAACAGATCAATTTTTAGAGTATAAGCATGATGCGGAGGAAGATGGCAGAGTATTGAACGAAACTATTTTGTGATGGGTAACAAAATTTATTGCATTGGATTAGCGGATGCTAAGTTTGCCTGTTTAGATATGCCGCTCAATACCTTTCAGAACCCTGTCTCTTTGAAGTATAAAGACGATGAATTGTCAACCAATCGGATCTGAATTTCAAAAAAGCAGTTGATCTTCTTTTCATCTCGCACAATAGTAAAAAAAGAAGCAATGAAATAGAACATTATGCGGGTGGCCTTTAAACAAGGTTTCTACCCGCATTATTATGAAGGACGTTAGAGTCAGTTATGGGTAAATCACTCGTTATAGTGGAGTCACCAGCCAAGGCAAAGACGATAAATAAGTACCTTGGTAAAGACTTTATTGTTAAGTCTAGTGTTGGTCATGTGCGTGATCTGCCTACGGCCGGTCAAAGCACTGGTGAGAAAAAAGCCGCAGCCATCTCAACTAAAGGGATGAGTCCGGAAGAGAAAGCGCGCGTTAAAAAAGAGAAAGACCGCAAAGCGTTGATCAAAAAAATGGGGATTAACCCATATCATGACTGGGAAGCGAATTACCAAATCCTTCCAGGCAAAGAAAAAGTTGTCAACGAACTACAAAAACTCGCCAAAGACGCAGATTGCGTTTATCTCGCAACCGATTTGGACCGCGAAGGGGAAGCAATCGCATGGCACCTTCGTGAGATCATCGGTGGCGATGAAGAGCGATACAAACGTGTAGTTTTTAACGAAATCACGAAAAACGCGATCCAACAAGCTTTCCAGACACCTGGTGAGCTGAACATGGATGGTGTAAATGCCCAACAAGCACGTCGCTTCATGGACCGTGTCGTTGGTTTTATGGTTTCACCTCTACTTTGGAAAAAAGTGGCTCGTGGCTTATCTGCTGGTCGAGTGCAGTCTGTTGCGGTGAAATTGTTAGTTGAGCGTGAGCGTGAGATTAACGCGTTTGTACCAGAAGAATTCTGGGACATTCATGCGAATACGAAAACGAAAGACAAAGCGGACTTTAAACTGCTTGTTGCTCAGAAAGACGGTTCTGCGTTTAAGCCAGTTAATGAGGCAGAAACCAAAGCAGCGATGTCTGTACTTGAGAATGCAAGTTACGAAGTATGTAAGCGTGAAGACCGCCCTACAAAGAGCAAGCCTTCAGCACCTTACATCACCTCTACGCTTCAACAGGCAGCGAGTACACGCCTGGGCTACGGCGTGAAAAAGACCATGATGCTAGCTCAGCGCCTCTATGAGGCCGGTTACATCACTTATATGCGTACTGACTCGACTAACCTAAGTGCCGAGGCTGTGGACGCTGTACGTGACTTTATTGGTTCTGAGTTTGGTGATAAGTACCTGCCAGCGAAACCATTGACGTACGGTAGCAAAGAAGGGGCACAGGAAGCGCACGAAGCGATCCGTCCTTCAAATGTGGGTGTTAAGGCGGAAGACCTGCAAGGTGTCGATGCTGATGCGCACAAACTTTACGCTTTGATTTGGAATCAGTTTGTAGCGTGTCAAATGACGCCAGCAGAATACGATTCAACAACCATCAGCGTAAAAGCGGCAGAATACACGCTTAAAGCGAAAGGCCGTATCCTTAAATTTGACGGCTGGACTCGTGTACAGCGTCCAATGGGCAAAAACGAGGATACAATCCTTCCAGCGGTACAACTTGGCGATAAGCTAAGCTTAGAGTCACTTGACCCTAAACAGCACTTTACAAAGCCACCTGCGCGCTACACTGAAGCAGCACTGGTTAAAGAGCTGGAGAAACGAGGCATTGGTCGTCCGTCGACTTACGCATCGATCATTTCTACGATTCAAGATCGTGGCTACGTGAAAGTTGATCAGCGCCGTTTCTACGCTGAAAAAATGGGTGAAATTGTTACTGACCGCCTTGATGACAGCTTTAACGATTTGATGAACTACGACTTTACTGCGCGTATGGAACAGAAATTGGACCAAATCGCTGAAGGTGAAGTGAACTGGAAAGCTGTGTTAGACAACTTCTTTGCTGATTTTACTGGCGATCTTGAAAAAGCGGAGCTGGATGAGTCAGAAGGCGGTATGAAGTTAAACCACATCGTCATGACGGATATCGAGTGTCCGACGTGTAGCCGTCCAATGGGCATCCGTACTGCTTCGACAGGTGTGTTCTTAGGCTGTTCAGGTTACGCGTTACCACCAAAAGAGCGTTGTAAGACAACCATCAACTTGGGTGACGAAGAAGGTATTATTAACGTTCTAGAAGAAGACGTTGAAACCGCAGCTCTGCGCGCTAAAAAGCGTTGTCCGATCTGTGAAACAGCGATGGACGCATACCTGATTGATGACAAGCGTAAGATGCATGTTTGTGGTAATAACCCGAATTGTGAAGGCTACCTTGTTGAATACGGCGAGTTCAAAGTAAAAGGCTACGATGGTCCAGTTGTTGAATGTGACAAATGTGGCTCTGATATGGTGCTTAAGAACGGTCGCTTTGGTAAATACATGGATTGTACGAGCGAAACGTGTAAGAACACTCGTAAGATCTTGAAGAATGGCGAAGTCGCGCCCCCGAAAGAAGATCCTGTTCATTTCCCCGAGTTGCCATGTGAAAACTCAGATGCGTATTTCGTACTTCGTGATGGTGCTTCAGGTCTATTTATGGCGGCAAGCAACTTCCCGAAATCGCGCGAGACACGTGCTCCTTTGGTTGCTGAACTGGCACGTTTTGAAGAGCGTTTACCTGAGAAGTTCAAATACCTAGCGACCGCACCGCAAGAAGATCCTGATGGTCGTCCTGCAGTCGTACGCTTTAGTCGCAAAACAAAAGAGAACTACGTTCGTTCGGAAGAGAATGGCAAACCATCTGGTTGGACAGCGCTCTTTGTTGACGGTAAGTGGGAAGTCACTGATAAGCGTAAAAAAGCGAAAGCATAAAAACGTACGATCTAAGTAATGTAAAAAGGCAGCGATATCGCTGCCTTTTTTGCGTTTTGTTTTTGCGTAAAGGCCACTGTGTTGTTCGTATAGATCTTTGCTGCTTTGACTGAGTTTTGCTGACGCAAGAAGATCCCTGCATCAATATTTCGTAGTCGCTGATGTATTTTTTATGTAAAAAATATTCGTTGTAACTTTCATTTTGCATTCACATATTTGTTATACATTGGGCTAAAAAATCGGCGGTGTAGTGAATCCGTTCGTAAATTGTTTTCACAATGTAATCGTTTGCTTTTCCATGTGTGATCTAGATATCGTCTTGAGTACGCAAGAGCTGTATGGTACACAGAATGGCGTATTAAAAATTGTAATTTAGAACCCGCTTAGATAATTTATTACAAAAATTAGTGCAACTGTGTGCATTGTTTGCGTCAAAAAATAAGGAAAGAGTGGACGTTGCATACTGGAAGTGCCGTAGCTTTTTTATCCGTGTTGTAAGAGTTCACAGAAACTCAGAGACGGTTGCTAAATGTATTCGCTTGACTCCCCGAGTATGACTCATTCAAGCGAGTACCAAATCCAAGCTATAACGATATGGAGAACAACAAATGGCTGGTGTTTTGGGAATGATTCTTGCTGGCGGTGAAGGCTCTCGTTTGAGACCTTTAACGGAATCTCGCAGTAAACCTTCGGTACCGTTTGGTGGTAGTTATCGATTGATCGATTTTGCTCTAAACAATTTTGTTAATGCGGATCTGATGCGCATTTACGTCCTAACCCAATTTAAATCTCAATCTTTATTCCATCACTTAAAAAAGGGGTGGAACATCAACGGCATTACAGACCGCTTTATCGATCCTATTCCCGCTCAAATGCGTACTGGTAAACGTTGGTACGAAGGGACGGCGGACGCGATCTATCAAAACCTGCGTTTTATGGAATTAGAGGAACCAGAGCAAGTTTGTATTTTTGGCTCTGACCATATCTATAAGATGGATATCAAACAAATGCTGAACTTCCACTCAGAAAAGAAGGCTTCTCTGACGGTATCTGCATTGCGCATGCCACTAAAAGAGGCGTCGCAATTTGGGGTTATCGAAGTCGATAGTGAAGGTCGTATGATTGGCTTTGAAGAAAAACCAGCAAATCCGAAGTCGATTCCTGGTGACCCTGATTACGCTTTAGTTTCAATGGGTAACTATGTTTTTGAAGCTCAGGTACTGTTCTCAGAGTTGGTCGAAGATGCGGATAATGAAGCTTCATCACATGATTTTGGAAAGGACATCATTCCAAAGATGTTCCCTAGAGGTGATGTGTTCGTGTATGACTTCAGTACCAACAAAATCAGTGGCGAAAAAGAAGAGGTGTACTGGCGTGATGTCGGAACTATTGATGCGTACTGGCAAGCGCATATGGATCTGCTAGAAAAAGATGCTCCATTTTCGCTGTACAACCGTAAATGGCCATTGCACACCTACTACCCACCATTGCCACCTGCGACATTTACCGACTCTGATAATGGTCGTGTGCAGATAATAGATAGTTTAGTGTGTAATGGCAGCTATGTTAGAGGCTCAAGAATCGAAAAGTCGGTGCTTGGTTTTCGCAGTAATATTGCTTCTGCTTGCGATATCAGCGAATGTATACTTCTTGGTGACGTAAAAATTGGCGAAGGCTGTGTTTTACGTCGTGTGATTGTCGACAAGGATGCCGATATTGCTCCTGGTACTCAGATTGGTGTGAATCTTCAAGAAGATAAAAAACACTTCCACGTGTCTGAGGAGGGCATTGTTGTTATTCCGAAAGGAGCTCGAGTTGGCTACTAACAACTTATCTATTCTGTTTGTAGCTTCTGAGGTTGAAGGCCTCATTAAAAGTGGTGGCTTGGCAGATGTTGCCAAGGCACTACCGGAAGCCCTTCAAAACCTACAGCAAGACGTAAGAATTACCATCCCTGCGTACAGCAGTATTGATAAACTCGCAGACGCAGAAGTTGTATTAGAAACAGAATTAACATCATGGCCGCATACGGAGTATCGAGTTTTGCGGCTCATGTTAGGTCAAAATCCTGTTTACCTGATTGATTGTCCGCCGTATTTCAATCGACCATCAATGTATGCGGAGAACAACCAAGCGTATACTGATAACGGCGAGCGCTTTGCGTTTTTTAGTGCAGCATGTCTCGACATGTTACCCAAGCTCGCCTTTCAACCTAATATCATACACGCGAACGATTGGCACACAGGTCTTGTTCCATTTTTGCTCAAGCACAGGTATGGCAATGATCCGTTTTTTGCTCATACTAAAAGCGTCATTTCAATTCACAATGCGGTCTTTAAAGGCGTATTTAGTTATGAAGACGTGCAGTGTTTGCCAGAGTTTCATTGTAGAAACGTTCCCGATGCTGCGGTGAGTGCAACGCATATTACGATGCTCAAAGCTGGTGTAATGAATGCAGATAAGATAAACGCGGTCAGCCCTACGTACGCAGAGGAACTCAAAACAGAGCTTGGCAGTCATGGAATGGCTTGGGAGTTTCAGCAACGCGCGCAGGACTTAGTTGGTATTTTGAACGGTTGTGATTACAGTGCTTGGAACCCGGAAACGGATACTTACTTGCCAGTTAATTACTGCGCCGACCAGCAAAGTATGTCGCAAGGGAAGAAAGCTTGTAAAAAAGCATTACAACAACGACTAAATTTGCCCGAAAAAAATGTAGCTATGTTCGGTATGGTTTGTCGATTGACCCAGCAGAAAGGCGTTCATTACTTGTTGCCTGCTTTGGCCGATTTTTTGAAGCACGATGTTCAGCTAGTTGTCGTTGGGACCGGAGACCCTATTCTTGCCGCTCAGCTACGAGAGGTTGCCGCGCAGTTTTCTAGCAAATTTGCCTTTGTAGAAGCGTATGACAATGAACTTGCGCATATCGTTGAAGCTGGTTCTGATTTCTTCTTGATGCCTTCTGAGTTTGAACCATGTGGCTTAAACCAAATCTATAGTATGGCTTATGGGACATTACCGATAGTACGCGGTGTTGGTGGCTTAAAGGACAGCGTTAGCGATTATGATGTAAACCCATCTGAAGCAACGGGGTTTGTTTTTTTCGAACCGACACCGCAGGCATTGTTGTTAACGATGCTAAGGGCACTGTTGCTCTACGCTCAAAACGAGCCTGAAGTGAATAAAGTACAGTTGCACGCGATGCAACAAGACTTTTGTTGGCAAAAGGCCGCAGAATCTTATTTGCAGCTTTACCACTCAGCGTTAGTTTGACTTAAAACTGTAACGAAAGGCACCGAATGAGGTGCCTTTATTATCTTGAGTAAGGGGAGTGTGGTAGGATGGCTTTTTACTCAATAGCACGATCTTTTTGATACTCAATATGACCCAGCCGCTACTTTTTCATAAAACCTATTTGCACCCTACTAGTCATGAGTGGGTTGTATTTGTGCACGGTGCTGGTGGTAGCTCTTCTATCTGGTTCAAGCAAATTAAAGCTTACAAGCAACACTTTAACTTATTGCTGATCGATTTAAGAGGTCATGGAAAGTCAAATCAGTTACTTAAAGAGCTCATTGCTAGCCGTTATACCTTTACGGAAGTTACCCAAGATATTTTGAAAGTGTTGGACCATTTAAAGATCCAATCCGCTCATTTTGTCGGTATGTCGCTTGGTACAATTATTGTTCGAAACCTTGCTGAATTGTCATCAGAGCGCGTACGTTCGATGGTGCTCGGCGGTGCTGTCACAAGGCTTAACACTCGTTCTCAGATATTGGTGAAATTAGGTAATTTTTGTAAGCATATCCTACCGTACATGTGGCTCTACAAACTGTTCGCTTATATTGTTATGCCTCAAAGAAGCCAACGAGAATCTCGCCACCTTTTTATTCGCGAAGCCAAGAAGCTTTGCCAAAAAGAATTTAAACGTTGGTTTATTCTTGCCGCTGATGTAAATCCGTTAATGAAATATTTTAAAGATCGAGAGTTACCCATTCCGACTCTTTACTTAATGGGCGACAGGGATTACATGTTTATTAAACCTGTCAAAGAAATGGTTGCAGCACATAAGCTCAGCATTCTACGAGAAATCCCGAATTGTGGTCATGTATGCAATGTAGAGCGTCCAGAAGACTTCAATCAACACTCCATCGAGTTTATTAAACAGCAAGCTGTATGTGCTTAAAACTGAGTGCATCCACTGAATAGGAGAGCCGCTATAGCTCTCCTAGTTGATATCCACATTGCCAACATGCACCAAATTGCCCTTCGTTTATTTCATGACATTTTGGGCATTGCCAATCTTGATACTCATGCCTATCGGATTGTTTTCGATATGCTTTTACTATTTCTTCAGCTTTCATCTTTTGTGCCGTGTCAAAAAGCCACACATAAGGATCGGTATCATCACCAAACGGCAGTTCTCCTTTTAAGCCGAAAATACCTTCTCCGCGAACTTCACAGTAAATTTGTTCCACTTTAAGCAGCTCACATACAATGTGTGCTTCTGCTGGGTTTTTAGCGATAAATATTTTCATCAAAATACCCACTTCACCAATTACGAGTTTTGCTGACTTGGTGTCGGCCTTACTTTATTCATAACCCATTTAGTGATGATTGGAAATAGTCCCAATAGCGCAAAAGACGCTAATACTGCGGGTGAAACAATGCCCGATAGGCTTTCAATTGTTGCTAATTGAGTACCTGCATTCAGATATACGGCTGTGCCTGGCAGCATACCTATTTGGCTAGTGAGATAAAATCGACCTACAGACATCGGTGTTAAGCCCATCAGTAAGTTGATTAGAAAGAAAGGGAATACAGGGATTAGACGCAAGGAAAATAGATAAAAAGCTCCGTCTTTTTCGACACCTTGATTAATTGCGTTGAGTTTATTTCCGAATTTGTTTTGTACCCAGTCACGCAATAAGTATCGGCTGCTCAAGAAGGCCAGTGTTGCCCCCATAGTGCTAGCGAAAGAAACCAGTAGCAAGCTTGTCCAAAAACCAAATAAGGCTGCACCAAGTAAGGTGACTACTGCCGCTCCTGGGATAGAAAAAGCGGTAATTGCAATGTAGGTAAAAAAGTAAATCGCAGCCGAGAATACAAAATTCTGATCGATGTATGTAGTTAGTGCTTCTTGTTGGGCTTTTGCATTCTCTAAGGTTAAATACTGGCCAAAGTTAATACCTAAAAAGACGATAGCCGCTAGTAGGATGAGACCTAAAATCAGTTTCTTATTCATAATTTTGATTCCAATTTGGGATATATGTAATAAGACAGTAGGAAAACCGAAAAAATTTCACAAAAAAACCGCAGATTAGACTGCGGTTTTACAAGATAGTTTTTAGGCCGACTTTTATTGGAGGCCGTTCATCAACTCATCTCGGCGAGCTTGAGGTACCACACTCCAATGAGTGCCGTTGATAGCACCTTCTAGTGCCCATAGCAACTCAATGTTGACGGTTGCAGAGTGCGTATCTCTTATCGCTTTATAGGCGTTAAGCGCACCTTCCTCTTCAAGCTTCTCTACGGATTCGATGCCGGCTTTTTTTAGCATGCGCTCGGTAGCCAGTCGTAAGTTAGGCAAATCTTTCAAACGGTTAGGCTTTGTACTTGCTTGCTGTTCTTTCTCAAGCTTTGCCTTTTTCAATGATTGATTCGCTACTTCGATTAAGCGTTCGCTTGATTCCCATAAATCGCTGGAAATAGCGTAGTACTTTGTAACGACTGGAAAGCCACGTTTTTTATAAACGTAAGGCTTTAGCCCTTGTTTCTCGAAGTCAGATGAAGTTTTTTGGTCTGCTCTGATATGAAGCTGATTATTTACCACTAGTGCAAACATTGTTTCATCAGCGAATAGTCCGAAGCCACCAAACATTGAGCGCGACTTGATATTACCAAGTGCCTCAAATAGCTTCATAGAGTCTTTGAGTATCGGTTTATCCATGTTTTGTTATCTCGGTGTAATTAATATTACGCCACCAAAAGTCAGGTCCGAGAGAGTAGCAAACATGCGTAAAAACAATGTCATTACAGAGTAAAGTCATTGCTTACACACTTGCCATCGGTAACCCCGCTACCTTCCATATCGCAATATGGTTCAGGCCGGAGGCTTTGCGTCCCACTCTTTCGAATGGTTTGCCCTGTGCGTGACACAATGAGCATACTTCTTATATTGAATTAACATCACGGTTTAGCGTTAAAAGTGTGATTTCGGTTCAATAAAAATGATAGATTGAATGCTCTATTTTGCATATGGAAAGGTGCAAATTGGCCTTTGAAAAGGAGTTCTTAATATATATTACATTTATATAAAACAGGGAGTTAACGTTAGTCAATTGTTATTAGAGTGGTGTGAAGTATTAGAGAATGCTTAATTTTTCCAAAAAAATAAGCGCCCCTGTAGAGCGCTTATTTAACACGGTTAAATACAGTGAAATTTAGTTCATTTTTTTCACAGTATTTCGAATTACAAGCTCAGGTTGCATTTCGAAAATTCGTTTTTCGTGTTCTTTATCTTTGATACGCTCAAGTAGAATTTCGAATGCATTTTTACCAACACGACGTTTAGGTTGGTGGATAGTCGTTAGCGGTGGAGAGAAGTATTCCGCAAGCTCGATGTTGTCGTAGCCGATCACTGAAATATCTTCAGGAATTTTGATCCCGTTTTGTTGCAAGCGGCTCATTAGGCCTAGAGCCATTGTGTCGTTAAAACAGAATACCGCCGTCGGGCGCTTGTCCATTGCGGTAATTTTATCTGCAACTAATACGGCCGTATCACATTCAAAGTTACCTTCAAGGATCCAGTCTTCATTTACAGCTAGGTTCGCTTCGCTCATTGCGCGACGGAAACCTGCAATGCGCTCTTGGCAAGCAAGCTTTTCAAAATGACCGCTTAGACAAGCGATATCCGTATGACCATTGTCAATCAGATGTTTGGTTGCAATGTAGCCACCTTCTTCTGAGTTATCCATGATCTTGTCTGCTTGTGAGCTCTCTGGGCCCCAATCCATGACCACTTTAGGAATGTCCGCATGACGGTCAAGCATCTCTTTTAGTTCTTCGGTTAAGTCAGAACACATCACTAGGATGCCATCAACGCGCTTTTCAGCCAGCATACGAATGTAATCGCGTTGTTTTTCGTAAATCCCGCCTGTGTTACATAAAATCAGAGTATAGCCTTGGCGGTAACAGTAGCTCTCAACGCCATCAATCACTTCTGAGAAAAATAGGTTAGTTGATTGAGTTACTAACATGCCAATCGTACGAGTTGAGTTGCATTTTAGGCTGCGTGCAACGGCACTTGGCGCGTAATTCAGCTCGTCAACGGCTTTCATTACTTTTTCTTGCGTTGCTTCTGCAACGAAACGCGTTTTATTGATAACGTGCGAAACTGTCGTAGTGGAAACGCCGGCTAAGCGAGCAACGTCTTTTATCGTGGCCATAAATGGTGTCCTGTATCGAGCTACTGAAATATGTCGTATTGGATGTACCTGATGCTCTAATGGTTTCACACCTAGCAATATAAAATTGGCGCTAAGTGTCTCGGCAGCGGTTGATCCAAGTGCGACAAAAGGGTACGTAGCAGCATCGGTCGATGAATTTTATCTTTTTTCTATCTGATGAGAAATTGCCATCAACCTGTTAAGAAAACACAAAAACCGCTATATTTCAGCGGTTTACATATAAATCATATTTAATCGTTTGCGCTCACATTTTAGCCCTATGTGGACTGACTAGCAATGTTTTCAGCAAGAGATTTGTGTATTTGAAGTCACATTTTGACTGCTAAATAACCAAGCGTCTTTGCGCTAAGTTAAGGCAAACGAATATTATACCCAAGTTACTTACAATTGGTCACTTTCAGGCATACAGGAAGCCCGATAGGCAGGCTCCCTAAAAATAGGCGGCAATTATTCACCAAGAAGGTAGGCGCTGTCTAGTTTACAAAATGCAACTAATAGTTTCGCGACACTCGAGTAAAATCCAAATTCGTCGAATTTTTTACATTTGTCTGAAAACTGAGGTAACCAAGACATCAATTGCTGCTGGATAAAGTCGTTTTGTTTAACGAAGGCTTCTTCCATGTGTTTTTCTTGTTCAAGCTCGTTTGAGCGGATAATCATGTTCCCGAGAAAGTCGAGCTCAACGGCTAAGTGATCCGCAGGTTCCTTTAGGTTTTCGTCTACTTGAACGCCAAATTCAGCCATCAACTTTTCCATTTCCTCAGCTGGCTTGTCATTCAGTAAACCTGATTCACCAATGTACATGGATGCGTAAGGAAGAGCGCCGTATTTTTCTGTCTTCAAAAACAGTTCACAAAAGTCAGCTGCAAGCTCTAGTTGTGCATCTTCACGATCTTGTAACCGATTCAGCGCATCAACTAGGCTATCAACGGCTGGTTTTAGCGACTCATTTTCACCTAAACCTGCGAGAAAACTGCGAATTTCAACACTGTGATAGGCTTTCAATTCTTTCTCTGTTAGTTCTTTTGCGAACAAGCTCGAAAACCACCAGTAAATTTCAGCGCGTTTTTCATTAAAAGCTTTCACTTCTTGCATTTTGGGCTCCTGAATGATGCTTCAAGTCATGCATCACAAAGTCAATTAGGGATATCCCCTAAGTGTAATCAATTAAAATGAATAGCAGTAACTATAATTGTTATGTTTTATGGTCAAAAATGACCGTTTATTAATAGCAATGGGCAAGCTTGTTTTGAATCAATAAAAACGCTAAATCTTGCGTTTTAATGTATCTATGACTAGAAATGTTACTAGTTATGAATAGAATACGTCTTGGATAATAAGAAGACAGAAAAGTGGTGTAAATGAGCTATCACGTATTAGTCGTAGAAGATGATGTTGTAACTCGTAGTAAGCTTGCGGGATATTTCCAAAATGAGGGCTACCAAGTCAGCGAAGCAGAGAGTGGCGCAGAAATGCGTGAAGTTTTGCAAGCGGGCGATGTAGACCTGATCATGCTGGATATTAACCTGCCTGGTGAAGACGGCCTGATGCTTACTCGTGAGTTACGTAGCCAATCGGATATTGGTATCATATTAGTAACAGGACGCACGGATAGCATTGATAAAATCGTAGGCCTAGAAATGGGTGCTGACGATTATGTGACAAAACCTTTTGAACTGAGAGAGCTGTTAGTTCGCGTTAAAAACTTGCTGTGGCGTATTTCAGCAGCGCGCAGTGGCAGCTCGAAAGCGAATGAAACCAGTGAAGAGCACATTGTGCGCTTTGGGGAGTGGACATTCGACATTCAACGTCGCGCACTTAGCCGCAACGGTGAGCCAGTAAAACTAACTAAAGCAGAGTATGAACTTTTGGTGGCATTATCGTCTTACCCTAACCAGGTGTTAAGTCGTGAGCGTATTTTGAACATGATCAGCCATCGAGTGGATGCGCCGAATGACCGCACCATTGATGTTCTTATTCGACGTATGCGCGCAAAAATGGAGTTCGATCCTAAGAACCCACAGATTTTTGTAACGGTGCACGGCGAAGGCTATATGTTTGCTGGTGACTAGTTGGAACATAACTCAATCGTAAAAAGAAAAGGAGAGCTTCGGCTCTCCTTTTTTGTGGCTTCAAGATAATACTAGTTTGCTTCAACCATTGGTGTTTGGCCGACAGTATCACGCAACCTTTGCCAAATACTGCCCAAGTACTCATGCCAATAAAGCTCTGTTTGTTCTAAGTAACGCGCTTTAGGTGAGTATTTATCCCAAGGTTGACTTATCTCGCTAATAGCTAAGAAGTTGGTCGGGGCTGGGATTGGTTTAATGCCTGCTGCGTTGAACTCATACAATGCACGGCTCATGTGACTCGCAGAAGTGACTAACACAATCTCCTTTTGTTGAACGAATGCAGCCGCTTGACGCGCCTCTTCCCACGTATCTTTCGCATCTTCTAATAAAATGATATCGGATTTCGCGACTCCCAACGCAAGGGCAACGTTCGCCATCATTCGCGCGTGGCTAATTTCAGATCCGCCAGCATAGCCGGATAAGATTAATTTCGCGCCTGGATACATTCTTAAAATACGAATGCCCTCAGTTAAGCGCATTAATGCTGCACGGCTTAACTGCGAGGTGGGTGGAATTTCGTCATCGATAACATGACCATTCCCTAAAACCATCACGTAGTCGATGGTGCCAGAAACTGGCAAAAAGGCTTTATGCTCTCGCTCTAACGGCATAAGAAGCTTGGTTGAAACAGGTTGGAAGGCAACAAGAAAAATGCCAACAAAAGAGAATAGAACAACGAAGCAGCCAGTTTTACGTTTTGTAGTAAAACTAATGAGAGCAAGACCCAACAAGCCTATCAGCAGCAATGCCGGAAGGGGCATAAGCATGGCTGACACTACTTTTTTCAGCTCAAACATACATAAATAGTCCGAAAAAACATCAATTGATAATAAAAATGAGGGTATCCCTCTTTATTCCTGCTTTCCTTGTGCCAGAATAGCGGCACAATCCGTTATGATAACTCAGCAGAAGTGACAGAAGACCGCAATTTCGACGATATCGCCCACAAATTTGCAAAAAATATTTACGGCTCCGATAAAGGGGAGATCCGCCAAATCATTGTGTGGGAAGATTTTCTACAGATTCTAAGTGAATTAGATGCTGACCAGCAACCCCTAGAAGTGTTAGACGCTGGTGGTGGTTTGGCACAAATGTCGCAAAAGCTTGCTAAGCTCGGACATCGAATCGCTTTATGTGATCTATCTTCGGAAATGCTGCAGTTGGCTAAGCAGGATATTGAAAAAAACGGTTTGCTTGAGCAGTATCGCCTGATTCATTCGCCTGTCCAATCCATCGGTGAACATATGGATGGACAGGTCGATCTGGTTATGTTCCACGCTGTGATGGAGTGGCTGGTTGATCCTAAGGCCGCACTTGAAACAGTTCTTGAACAAGTAAAACCGGGAGGTATCGCATCAGTCATGTTCTACAACCACCACGGTTTAGTCTATAAAAACGTGGTTTGTGGCAACATTCCTCATATATTAGACGGCATGCCTCACCGAAAAAGATTTAAACTACAGCCGCAAAAAGGCTTAAAACCTGAAGAAGTCTACCAGTGGATAGAAAATTCAGGTTTTAATATTTGTGGCAAATCTGGTATTCGCTCATTTAGTGATTACATAGGCAATATGGAATACATGGGTGATTACGAGTTTGAAGATGTGTTGGCGCTAGAAAAACAACTTTGTCGACAAGAGCCATACCTCTCATTAGGCCGCTACATTCATGTGTGGGCTAAAAAGAACGATAAACAGGAATAACAATGAGTGAGATGACTCTCAATGCTGCAGAGCAACCAATCGATGAGCTGGTTGGCTGGGTTAAGCAGCACGATTTCTCGTTGAACCTGACCACAGAGCGATTGGCATTTTTGATAGCCATTGCCGTACTGAGTAATGAAAGGTTCGATGAAGAACTGGGTGAAGGTGAACTGCATGATGCATTTGCCATCGTCACTCGACTATTTGATGAGACCGGCGAAGCCTCCGCTTTTCGTGCGAACAATGCGATCAACGAGATGGTTAAGCAGCGTCTTATGAGCCGTTTTGTCAGTGAGATTACTGACGGAGCGAGCATTTACCGCTTGTCGCCATTAGCGATAGGAATAACCGACTACTACGTGCGTCACCGTGAGTTCTCGAAACTGCGTCTTTCTATCCAGCTATCCATGGTAGCGGATGAAATGGCGAAAGCGATTGAGGCAGCACAAAAAGGTGGCACACCGGGTCACTGGAAGAAAAACGTATACGGTGTTTTAAAATATTCTGTAGGCGAAATTTTCGATCAAATTGACCTCAACCAACGTGTTATGGATGAGCAGCAACAGTCAGTGAAGCAACAGATTGCTGACCTGCTTAACAAAGACTGGCGCGAAGCGATCAACAACTGTGAAGCACTTCTGTCAGAAACATCAAGCACGTTGCGTGAACTTCAAGATACGCTGCAAGCCGCCAGTGATGAACTGCAAACTCAGATCCTCGATATTCAAGAAATTGTTTACGGTGACCCTGAGCTGGAGTTTATCGAAGAAGCCTTGTTTGGTCTGCAAATGAAACTAGACCGAATCACAAGCTGGGGCCAGCAAGCTATCGACCTTTGGATTGGTTATGACCGACACGTGCACAAGTTTATTCGTACTGCAATCGATATGGATAAGAACCGTGCGTTTAGCTCGCGTCTGCGTCAATCCGTCAAAGATTACTTCGATGCGCCTTGGTATCTGACTTATGCAGATGCGGAGAGGCTTTCTGACCTTCGTGATGAGGCCCTAGTACTGCGTGATGACGAGGTCACGGGTCAAGTTCCGATGGAAGTAGAATACGAAGAGTTTCAACAAGTCAATGATGAGCTGTCTGAACGAATTGGTGACATGCTAAAAGCGCATAAAGATCAAGGCACACCAATCGATTTGAGTGTGGTACTGCGAGATTACCTTGCACAGCACCCTTACACTCATCATTTTGATTTAGCTCGCATTATCGTCGATCAAGCTGTACGTCTAGGGTATTCAGAATCGGATTACCAAGCGATTCAACCAGACTGGAAAGCAATCAACGAATTTGGGGCAAAGGTACAAGCGAATGTCATCGACCGATACTAATGAATACATGTCAGAGAATCTGGCAAAAGCAATTTCTAACCCTCTGTTCCCAGCGCTAGACAGCATGCTTCGAGCAGGGCGTCATATCTCAAGTGAAGATCTAGACAACCACGCGTTGTTGTCGGATTTCGAACTTGAGCTTTCTTCTTTCTACCAACGCTACAACACCGAATTGGTGAAAGCGCCAGAAGGTTTCTTCTACCTTCGTCCACGTTCAACATCTCTGATTGGCCGTAGTGTTCTTTCTGAACTGGATATGCTGGTGGGTAAGGTACTGTGTTTCCTTTACCTAAGCCCAGAGCGTCTTGCGCACGAAGGCATCTTCACTAACCAAGAGCTGTACGACGAACTGCTTGCTCTAGCAGATGAAAATAAGCTGATGAAGCTAGTGACGAACCGTGCTACCGGTTCTGACCTTGATAAAGAAAAGCTGTTTGAAAAAGTACGTACGTCACTTCGTCGTCTGCGTCGCCTAGGCATGATCATCAACATCGGTGAAACCGGTAAATTCAGCATCAGTGAAGCGGTATTCCGCTTTGGTGCCGATGTACGTATTGGCGATGACATGCGTGAAGCGCAGCTGCGTCTGATCCGTGATGGTGAAGCAGTAGTGCACACCAAAGAGCCAAGCCAAGGCAGCTTATTGTCTGAAGAAGATCAAGACGACCAAGCCCAAGAAGAAACAACAGAAGAGGGTGAAGCATGAGCATGATTGAACGCGGTAAATACCAATCGCTGACCATGGTCAACTGGAACGGCTTCTTTGCCCGTACGTTTGACATCGATGGTCTGGTCACCACGCTATCAGGTGGTAACGGTGCAGGTAAATCAACCACAATGGCGGCGTTCATCACCGCATTGATTCCTGACCAAACGCTACTGCACTTCCGTAACACGACAGAAGCGGGCAGCAGCCAATCGTCTCGCGACAAAGGTTTGTACGGTAAGCTACAGCCGGGCGCATGTTATGCGGCGCTAGACGTGGTGAACTCACGTAACCAACGCCTATTGTTTGCAGTAAAACTACAGCAAGTTGCGGGTCGTGATAAGAAAGTAGACATCAAACCGTTTGTGATCCAAGGTCTTCCAAGCCATGTGAAACCAACGGATATCTTGGTTGAAAGCGTATCTGCGACTCAAGCTCGTGTACGTCAAATCAATGAAGTAAAAGAATCAATCGCAGAATTTGAAGGCGTTCAATTCAAAGCGTTCTCTTCTATCGTGGATTACCACTCGCAGATGTTCGAATTCGGTGTGATTCCGAAGAAACTGCGTAACTCTGGTGACCGTTCTAAATTCTACCGCCTGATCGAAGCATCGCTTTACGGTGGTATCTCAAGTGCGATTACCCGTTCGCTACGTGACTACCTTCTGCCACAAAACGGCGGCGTGAAGAAAGCGTTCCAAGATATGGAATCGGCGCTGCGTGAAAACCGCATGACGCTAGAAGCGATCAAAACCACGCAAGCAGACCGTGACTTGTTCAAACATTTGATTACAGAGTCGACCAACTACGTGGCAGCGGACTATATGCGCCATGCTAACGAGCGTCGTAAAAAACTAGAACAGACATTGTCTTTGCGTTCAGAGTTATTTGGTTCTCGCGAGACCTTGATTGAGCAAAACAATCTGCTTAACCGCGTTCAAGAAGAGCTGGAACTGCTGATCGAGTCAGAATCTTCTTTAGAGCAAGACTACCAAGCGGCTTCTGATCACTTGCAACTGGTGCAAAACGCGCTGCGTCAGCAAGAGAAGATCGAACGCTACCAAGAAGATCTTGAAGAGCTGAGCGAGCGTCTTGAAGAACAAATGATGGTAGTCGAAGAAGCGCAAGAACGCGTGATGATGGCTGAAGAGCAAGCTACCGTTGCAGAAGAAGAGGTGGATAGCCTTAAGACGCAACTTGCTGATTACCAGCAAGCTCTTGACGTTCAGCAAACTCGCGCCCTTCAATATCAACAAGCAGTTCAAGCGCTGGAGAAAGCGAAGCAGCTACTTGGCGATGACAGCCTAACGGCAGAATCGGCACAAGCGCTTGTCTCTGAGCTTAAGAGCAAAGAATCAGAAAACACCAATGCGTTGCTATCGGTTAAGCACAAACTGGACATGTCTTCTGCAGCGGCAGAGCAGTTTGAAACCGCGCTTAAACTGGTACAAAGCATCGTTGGTCAAGTTGAGCGCAAAGACGCGTCTGAACATGCGAAAACTGCAATCGCGAAAGCGCGTGAGTCACAACAAATCGCGCAAAACGAACAGCAATGGCGAGCACAACACCGTGATCTCGAACGCAGCCTTAACCAGCAGCGTCAAGCACGTGAACTGGTTGCTGAATACAAAAAGCAATATCACGTTGAACTAACCGATGAGGTTACATTTGAACAAGAACGTGAACGTCATGCGACGCAAATCGAATCACTAGAGATAGCTCAAGAAGAAGTTCGTGATCAGCGTGGTGAACAGCGCCGTCTAGAGCAAAACGCGGCGGCAGAAATCAGTAAGCTTGAAGCAATAGCACCAGCTTGGATTGCGGCGAACGATGCGCTAGAGAAACTGAGAGAGCAGAGCGGTGAAGAGCTTGAGGATCGCCATGCGGTAATGAACCACATGCAAGTTGTCCTTGAACAAGAAAGGGAGCTGTCTTTAGCTAAAGATAAGCTTGCTGAGCGCCGTAGCCAGCTAGACGCTGAGATTGAGCGCCTAGCTTCTCCTGGTGGTTCAAACGACCCTCGCCTGAAAGGTTTGGCAGATACGCTGGGCGGTGTATTGCTGTCTGAGATCTACGATGACATCACGATTGATGACGCGCCTTACTTCAGTGCGATGTACGGTCCGGCTCGTCACGCTATCGTTGTTTCTGACTTGTCAGGCATCGAAGAAAAACTGGTAGAGCTAGACGACTGTCCAGAAGACTTGTACATCATTGAAGGTGACATCGATGCCTTTGATGACAGCTCGTTCGATGCAGAAGAGTTAGAGGGCGCGGTTTGCGTTCGTATGAACGATCGCCAAATGCGTTACTCTCGCTTGCCTGAAATCCCACTGTTTGGCCGTGCGGCACGTGAGCAGCGTCTAGAGTTGCTGCGTAACGAACGAGAAGAAGTGGTAGAGAAACACGCGAAAGCGGCGTTTGATTCTCAGAAAATGCAGCGCTTGTACCAAGCGTTTAACCTATTTGTGTCTAACCACATTCAGGTTGCTTTTGACGCCGATCCAGAACAAGCACTGGCAACTATTCGTGATAAGCGTAACCAAATTGCTCGCGTGTTGGCGGATCTGGATGCGAAAGAGCAACAACAACGTTCTCAGCTTCAAACCAGCAAGCAAGCGTTGTCTTCTCTGGACAAGCTAGCGTCACACATGGTGCTTGTTGAAGATGAGTCATTGCAAGCGCGTTTTGATGAGCTAGAAGAGAAAATCGCTCAGCTTGCAGAGGCAAAAAACTTCTTAAACAACCATGCAAAAGCCGTCACGCAATTAGAGAATATTGCGTCTGCGCTTGATGCTGACCCAGAGCAATTCGATGCACTAGAAGCAGAATACAAAGCGGCAGACGAGCGGCTACAAGATCTTAAGAAGCAAATCTTTGCACTCTCAGATCTCGTTGAACGTCGTCACTACTTCGCTTACTCAGATTCAGTAGACCTACTGAACAAGAGCAGCGAACTGAGCGAGCAGCTAAAAGCTAAACTGGTTCAAGCTGAACAAATGCGTACTCGCTCTCGTGAAGAGTTGAAGCAATCGCAAGGTCAAATGAACCAATACAACCAAGTATTGGCATCATTGAAGAGTTCACACCAAGCGAAACTGGAAACGGTTCAAGAGTTCAAACAAGAACTTCAAGAGTTTGGCGTGAACGCTGACGAAGGTGCGGAAGAGCGCGCAATGCGTCGTCGTGACGAACTGCACGAGCGTCTACACTCGTCTCGCAGCCGTAAGAGCGAATACGAGCGCACGATCACCTCTACTGAACTAGAGATGAAAGGCTTGGCAAAACGTCTGAAGAAAGTTCAGAAAGAATACGTTGAGCTGCGTACGTTCGTGGTTGCTGCGAAAGCTGGCTGGTGTTCAGTACTTCGTCTGGCGCGTGAGAATGATGTTGAGCGTCGTCTACACAAGCGTGAACTGGCTTACATGTCAGCGGATGAACTGCGTTCGATGTCGGATAAATCACTGGGTGCGCTGCGTCTAGCGGTTGCGAACAATGACGACCTGCGTGATGCGCTGCGTCTATCAGAAGATAATGCACGTCCAGAGCGTAAAGTTCTGTTCTATATTGCTGTATACCAACACCTTCGTGAGCGTATTCGTCAGGATATCATCCGTACTGATGACCCAGTTGAAGCAATCGAAGAGATGGAAGTCGAGCTGGCGCGTCTAACGGAAGAGCTAACGCAACGTGAAAACCGTCTAGCGATCAGCTCTGAGTCGGTAGCGAGCATCATCAAGAAGACGATTCAGCGTGAGCAAAACCGTATTCGTATGCTGAACCAAGGCCTGTCGAACATTTCGTTTGGTCAGGTGAAGGGCGTACGTCTAAACGTGAAGATCCGCGAAAGTCACGAAGTGCTACTGAACGGCCTAGCGACACAACAAGAGCAGCATAAAGATCTGTTTGAATCGACTCGCTTTACCTTCTCTGAAGCAATGGCGAAGCTGTTCCAACGCGTGAACCCACACATCGATATGGGTCAACGTTCTCCTCAGGTTCTGGGTGAAGAGCTACTGGATTACCGTAACTACCTAGAGCTAAGTGTAGAAGTGAACCGTGGTACAGATGGTTGGCTACAGGCTGAGTCTGGCGCGCTATCAACAGGTGAGGCGATCGGTACTGGTCAGTCAATCCTACTGATGGTTGTTCAAAGCTGGGAAGAAGAATCACGCCGCCTGCGCAGTAAAGACATTGTGCCTTGTCGTCTGCTCTTCTTGGATGAAGCCGCGCGTCTGGATGCGAAATCGATCGCAACATTGTTCGAATTGTGTGACCGTCTGGATATGCAGCTTCTTATCGCGGCACCAGAAAACATCAGCCCAGAGAAAGGTACGACCTACAAACTGGTGCGTAAGGTATTTAAAGACCACGAGCACGTACACGTAGTTGGTCTGCGTGGTTTTGGTCAAACGGATAAGCCTAAGACTGAAGCGCAAGAGATGATTGAAGAGTTTGAATCGTAAACTCCGAATCTAATAAAACGCCCGCAATGAACGCGGGCGTTTTTGTATCTATTTACGAGGTAGGCTTCGAACAACATAAGACAAGCCGAGACTGTAGGACGGCAGTCTCGGCTTATTAGCGGAACTTCACGAGGAAGCGACGTTTATTCCTCTGGAATATCGTCCCTGACTTCGATCATTTCAGCAAGCTCTTCGAGTGCTTGGACAGAAAGCTCAGACAAGCGTTGTAGGTGTTGGTCTAAGCTCTCTTGTTCTTCAAGCTCTGGTTCATCATTATTTGTTTCTTTTATTAGCATTTCCCAACCTCTCAAGTTGAGTAAGGGGAGCTCTCATCATACTCAAAAGGCAAAGTAGAAAAGAAACGATCTATGTTGATTTTGTTAGCTCGATCATTGATTCAACTTATATATGAGAAGGATGTGTTTAATAAGGAGAGTAAGTGCAAGGTTTTTGGATGCGGGAACAAAAACGCCAGTAATCATGACAATTACTGGCGAGTAATAACGAACATTATGTCGGAGGGTTAGAACAACGGCTTCACACCGAACTGCTCTGCCGCGTAAGCGACGCGTTCAATCGGTTTTGGATACTCAGCAGGTGTGCCAAGGCTCTCTATGTGTTTCAAACGAGGAAGTAAGCCTGCACCATTAGCGATTTGGATTGCCAGACCAGGGCGAGCGTTAAGCTCTAAAACCATAGGTCCTTCATCTTTATCCAGCACCATATCCGTACCCATGTATCCCAAACCTGTCATTTCCCAGGCACTTGACGCAAGCTCCAGCAAGCGCTCCCAATGCGGTACTTGAAGGGTCGAAAGGTCTTTACCTGTATCAGGGTGATGAGTCACTGGATGATCGAACTGCACCGCTCTGACGGCTTTACCTGTCGCGATGTCAATGCCTACTCCTACCGCACCTTGGTGAAGGTTTGCTTTGCCGTCGGAAGCCGCTGTAGAGCAGCGCATCATCGCCATAACTGGATAACCTTTAAATACGATGATCCGAACATCTGGTACGCCTTCATAACTGAAGCCATCAAAACAGTCATCAAACTTGATTAAGTTTTCAACCACAGCAACGTCATTTTTACCACCAAGAGAGAAAAGGCCAGCAAGCGCATTACTAATGTGACGCTCGACCTCATCCCTACCAATTGTAGAGCCGGAGGGTTTGGTATATACCCCGTTTTTATGAGACGTAACAACCAGAATGCCTTTACCGCCACTACCTTGTGCAGGTTTGATCACAAAACCAGGCCAGTTCTCAACCATTTTGTGGATAGTCTTAACTTCAGCTTGGTTATGAATGACACCGATCAGGGCAGGAACTGTTGCTCCTGCTGCCTGTGCAATAATTTTGGTCTTTAGCTTGTCATCGACAAGTGGGTATTTAGAACGATCATTGTAACGGCCAATATAGCTGTGGTTACGCTTGTTCATCCCCATAATGCCTTTATGGCGAAGCTTAGACGGCGAAGTAAAACTTTCGAACATCGTTTAGTCCTCCGCTAGTGGTTTGAAGCGTCGTAGCTCAGTGAGGCGGTAACCTGTGTAAGTACCTAGTAATAGAATACCGGCCAGAACAATCAACTGTAGACCAATGAAGTTAAAGGTTAAGTGTTGAATGTATGAGTTCGTCATTGCAAGGTAAACTAATACCGCTGTCAGCAATGAACCACCACCTTGCAGAGCAACTTCCTTCGCACCTTCTTCTTCCCATAGGATTGACATACGTTCAATCGTCCAAGACAAGATGATCATAGGGAAGAAGGTAATTGTTAGGCCTTCCGTTAAGCCCATCTTAAACGCAACAACGGTGAACACCGAGATGATCATGATAACGGTAATAATGACCGCAGATATCCTTGCTACCAGCAATAAGTTCAACCTAGACAAATAGCTTCGAATAATCAGGCCTGTACCTACAATTAGCAAGAAACCGACAATACCCGTTAATAGTTGAGTTTGAACAAAAGCAACGGCAATCAACACAGGCATGAAGGTACCGGATGTTTTCAGGCCGATAATCACACGCAAGAACACAACGATCAGAGCACCGATAGGGATGAGCATAATGGTTTTGAACATCGCTTGCTCTTCCAAAGGTAAGCTATGAATTGAAATATTCAGTAATCCATCTGCTTCTATTTTGTTGTTTGTAGCTTGTTGTGGTGTCATTTCTTGCTTAATCATCGAGAAATGCACTTGGCTATTTTTACCACCAACAAGGTCAAGTAAGGATACGTTTGATTCATCCCACACTAACAAGTTGGGTTTCACTGCTTTTTGTTCGGATTTTGGCGAAAACAGTACCCAATCTTTACCTGACCAAACCTGAACCATTGGTTGAATTGTTTGGCGTCGACGACCATCTTCTAGTTCGATAACACCGACGGTTTTGCTCTGTATACCTGCGGTAAGCAAAATGTTATGCAGTGCATCAGTACGGCTGAAATCGTTCAGTAGTAGCGACGAGTTTTGGCTATCAGGGTCATTAAGCGCTTTGATAAGCTCACGAGTAAACGTCACATTATCGGCTGAGCGACTCATCGCACGTTCGATAAGGGCATTTGCCGCTGCTGCTTGTGGTGCTGAAAGCGTTGGTGGCGTAATGTCTTCCGTTGGCGGTAAAGGAGTGACTTTAGCCTGAGGGTCTACTAAGAACTGAGCTTTGTAGTATATGGTTTGTGGCCCTTGAGCTTGGCGAATTGACCATTCTGCACGACGGCCTGAATCGTCATTGATGTAGGAAACGCCATAACCTGATGAGGAAGCAGATTCACCGATAAGTGTGTAACCACTTTGTGTATGAGGTGCTGCAAGTGACGCTTTTACTTCGTTGCCGTTAGCATTGAACTCAATACGAGCTTCTACATCCCACACCTGGCGAGTTTCGCCTGGCGTCCAAGGCACGCCGTAGTTTTCATGTCTGAAAACACTCAGAGCAATGCCCGCAATCACCAATAAGATGATAGAAAGGTAAAACGGTATTTTTGACGTCATAATCTACCTTATTATTTTTTATCTTCGTCCGTTTGGATATAGGTACGACTTACATCGACAAGTGCTATGTCGCGCATAAATTCTCTACCCAGTAAAATAGGATGGTTCATATGTGAGCGATCTGCCAACGTAAATTGCGCTTTTTCATGAATTTTTCCAACGCGCACCCAAAGTTCTACCACAGCGCGGCGTTCTAACTCTTCACTGGTAACCTGGCGGATTTTGACGTAGCGAATGACAGGAGCTTCGATCCAAGTACTTTTCTCTTCTTCGGATTTACTGGTGTCTGCTAAGTGGAATCGGACCCATTTTTTGCCATTTCTTTCGAACTCTTCAATATCAACGGCATTTAAAGACGACGTCGCGGCACCAGTGTCGATACGTGCATCAAAAGTTTGCTTAATCGACTCTACAGTGACCTTTTCGATAGAGCCAAGGACAATATCGTGAGTTGGGGTTGGTTCCACAGGAGCGGGAGATTGGACAATAATCGGCTCTTTCGGTTTTTTTACTTCTGCCATTGCTTCATCGCGAAATGTAAGAAGTTCAACCTGTAGTTTATCGACTTGTTCTTCAAGGCTGTCGATATAGTCCGATTGGTTGCTGAGCTGTAGCTCTAGGTTGGTAATGCGATTATTGACATTCGCTTCTGAATTTTGAATCGCCGCTAACGTTTCTTGGTGGTACTGTTCGCCTTTGGTTAGTGAGCATCCAGATAGTAAGGCGATGGCAACAATCGGGGTCAATCGTAATAACATTGAAAACCTTGGGATTGGATTAAGTTGTTTATTTTTTAGGAGTTTAGCTTATATCGATAAAGCCTCACAAGTAAGAATGTTTCTCTATTACTTATTGTTTGAGGAATAGTGATGAAAAGCCAAAAATCAAGGACATAAAAGCGCATCCTTATTTAGAGCGTGCTTATATTTTGACGTGAAAAATGGATTCAAAAAACAAACTCGCTCATTACGAGGAAAGAGGGTAATGTCTTAACTCGTAAAATGAGTTAAGACAATGTCAGGAATCTCAGCGAATTATGATTTGCGAGCGACAAGAACCGCGCGGCGAGGGGCAGGATAGCCTTCTACAGTTTTGCTTGGGTCGTTCGGATCTAAGTAGTCAGGTAGAGAGTTATGCGTCATCCAATCTGTGGTACGTTGTTCGTCTACGGACGTGATGTTTTCATCAACGATACGAACATCTTCAAAACCGACCAATTCTAGCCACACTTTTAGGGCTTTTGCTGAAGGGAAGAAATAGACATTACGCATTTGCGCGTAACGAGAAGTCGGGACCAGTACTGCATTCTCATCACCTTCAATCACGAGTGTTTCCAATACGAGTTCACCTCCAGATACCAATTGATCTTTTAGTTGCACTAAATGATCGAGAGGCGAGCGGCGATGGTAAAGCACGCCCATGCTGAATACCGTATCGAACGCTTCCAACTTAGGTAGTTGTTCAATGCCCAATGGCAGTAGGTGTGCACGTTGGTCATCGCCCATTAGTTTACGAATTGCTTCGAACTGAATCAGGAACAGGTGAGATGGATCGATACCGACAGTTAAGCGTGCACCTTCGCCTAGCATGCGCCACATGTGGTAGCCGTTACCACAACCTACATCGAGTACGCTGCGATTCTTTAATGGAGAAATATGTGGAAGCACGCGGTCCCATTTCCAATCACTGCGCCACTCAGTATCAATATGGATGCCGTGTACGTGGTATGGGCCTTTGCGCCAAGGATGGAATGTACGAAGTAAGCTTTCTAGCTTTTTAAGTTCCCCTTGAGGCATCGGCTCATTGTTTGAAATCGTGACAGAATCAACAATGTCGATGTTGTCCGGTCTACCCGCTGGGATTTTGTTCAGGGCTTTCAACCAGCGACCAAAGTCACCGTGCTCTGCATTTTGCCAATCCGTTAACTGCTGTGGAAGCACATTAAGCCAAGGTTGAAGACGGGTGTCTTGGGCAATCAATTGGTAGAAATTTGCAAAGTTAAACATAGTTAGTTAATCGCTGAGTTGATGGGTATAAATTATTAACAAAAGCCGAAATCGGTATGGTTCAGGCTTTGTATGCATGGTCTATTTAATCGCGAACATGGAGCCGAAGTTAAAGCATTGGAACCAAACATCGTAGCTAGAAAAGCCAATTTTAGCGAAACGCTCTTTATGTTCTTTCTTTGAATCTGGGCGCATTACGTTTTCTATCGCGCTGCGCTTTTGGCTGATTTCTAGTTCGCTATAACCATTCGCACGTTTAAAGTCGTGGTGAAGGTCAATTAACAGTTCGTTCGAAACTTCATCTTCGAAGACGAACTTCTCCGATAGAATCAAAATGCCGCCTGGACGCAGGCCTGCGTAAATTTTCTCGAGCAAGGAGCAACGATCTTCTGGAGAGAGGAATTGCAAAGTGAAGTTCAATACCACCACTGACGCGTTTTCAATTTCGATATTGCGAATGTCTGCTTCTACTACATCCACAGGAGTGTCACTGCGGTAAGCGTTGACGTGAAGTTTACAACGCTCAACCATCGCAGGAGAGTTGTCCACTGCGATGATTTGGCAACCTTCTTGTTTGATATGGCGACGCATAGACAATGTTGCAGCACCCAAAGAACAGCCAAGGTCATAGATGTTTGAGTGAGGTTTTACAAAACGCTCTGCCAGCATACCGATTGCAGAAATGATATTGCTGTAACCCGGTACCGATCGTTGAATCATGTCAGGAAATACTTCCGCTACGCGTTCATCGAACGTGAAATCCCCAATTTTATCGATTGGAGCCGAAAAAATAGTATCTGGATTGCT
>NZ_JAWPOM010000005.1:0-221025 GCF_033344285.1 Vibrio sp. 779(2023) | reverse complement strand
ACTTCCGCTACGCGTTCATCGAACGTGAAATCCCCAATTTTATCGATTGGAGCCGAAAAAATAGTATCTGGATTGCTCTTAGGGTTCATAACTAAGTCTCTGCATACAAGCCGCCTGAAAATGTCAGGCACCAAAAAAGGCGCGTATTTTATGGGAATTTCGCGCCTCTGTCATGTGTTGCGTTAGAACATCTGTAACTGCGAGTTGCCATCGTCAGCAGGGAAAGGTGCTAACTCAGGGAGCGTGATACGCTTTTGTATGTCTTTATATAGGTTTGCGGCCAACTCTGGCGCAATTATATTGTCTGCGGTATGGATCATGACATATGGCTGTTTACCTTCGGCAATCCATTGTGGCAACTTGTTGAGCCATGGTTTAAAAAACTCGTAATTTTGCTGTTCTTCTGGATGACCAATAAAGCGAATCAAAGGGTGTGAAGCGGTAGCAATGGCGTGAACAGGTACTCGTGGTTTTTTCATTTGTGCATCAATAATCGCCTCATTGTCGGGCTTAGCGGCAAAGACTGGGCGGCTATCCATAATAATGCGGTCAATATTATTCTCTACTAACCATTGGTTAAGTGCTCGCTCTTCTTCGCCTTTGGAGAAAAATGCCATATGGCGAACCTCAACACCGAGAGGGAAGTTAGGTGGAAAGTTCGCACAGAACTTTTTCAGCCGATCAAGGTGCTCAGGACCAAATGCGGCTGGTAATTGAATTGTCCATTGGCCCACACGGTCATGCAAAGGCTCCATGACTTTCATGAAGTCTCTCAGTTGTTCGCTGCAACCTCTTAGCATTTGCTCATGAGTAATGGCTTTAGGAAGTTTGAAAGTAAAGCGAAAATCATCGTGGGTTGCGGCTCTCCAGTTTTGCACTGTATTGAGCGTCGGTGTGGCATAAAATGTCGTGTTGCCTTCCACGGTATGAAACACTTGCGCATACCTTTCTAAACGTTCAGCGGGCTTTGTCCCGCTGCCGTAAAAACTTTGTTGCCATTGGTTGTGTGACCACATTGTCAATCCAAGTCGAAGAGGTAAGTTATCCATTATTCTTTACTGCTTGCTACTCGTGTGAATACTTTACGAGAGTTTTGCTGAAATAGGTAATTTCACGCTATAATCCTCCCCAATTTTTTCGCTTTGGTGCGCTTTTGAACATTTGTTGTACTAAAAAGCACCAGTGAATGATAAAACACACGTAATTGTATGTTGAGTAGTCGATTTTCGTGGACATTCAGCGTATAACTGAATCTTTACTCTGCTTAGCAATGAGGCTGACAGAGCGTAGTTAACAACATTTGAGAGATTGGGAATTTCATTATGCGTACCCATTACTGTGGTCACCTGAACAAGTCCCTTGCAGGACAAACTGTAGAACTTTGCGGCTGGGTTAACCGTCGTCGTGATTTAGGCGGTCTTATTTTTATTGATATGCGAGATCGCGAAGGTATCGTTCAGGTAGTTGTTGATCCAGATATGGCGGATGCGTATGAAGTGGCGAACACACTTCGTAATGAATTCTGTATCAAACTAACGGGTGAAGTGCGCGTTCGCCCAGAGAGCCAAGTAAACAAAGACATGGCAACAGGTGAAGTTGAGATCCTTGCGAAAGGTCTTGAAATCATCAACCGTTCTGATGTTCTGCCTCTAGACTTCAACCAAAAGAACTCTGAAGAGCAACGTCTGAAGTACCGTTACCTAGATCTACGTCGTCCAGAAATGAGCGACCGTATCAAGCTACGTGCTAAAGCGTCTAGCTTTGTTCGTCGTTTCCTAGATGACAACGGCTTCCTAGACATCGAAACACCAGTACTAACAAAAGCGACACCAGAAGGCGCTCGTGACTACCTAGTACCTAGCCGTGTTCACAAAGGCAGCTTCTACGCGCTTCCTCAGTCTCCACAGCTATTCAAACAGCTTCTAATGATGTCTGGTTTTGACCGTTACTACCAAATCGTTAAGTGTTTCCGTGATGAAGACTTGCGTGCTGACCGTCAACCAGAATTCACTCAGATCGATATCGAAACGTCATTCATGACGGCTGACCAAGTTCGTGCAACGACTGAGAAAATGGTTCGTGAAATGTGGCAAGAGCTACTAAATGTTGACCTAGGTGAATTCCCAGTAATGCCGTTCAGCGAAGCGATTCGTCGTTTCGGTTCGGACAAGCCAGACCTACGTAACCCACTGGAACTAGTAGACGTTGCTGACCTAGTGAAAGATGTTGAGTTCAAAGTATTCTCAGGTCCAGCAAACGACGAAAAAGGCCGCGTTGCCGTTATTCGCGTTCCAGGTGGTGCATCTTTGACTCGTAAGCAAATTGATGGCTACGGTGAATTCGTTGGCATCTACGGTGCGAAAGGTCTAGCTTGGATGAAGGTTAATGACCGTGCAGCGGGCATGGAAGGTATCCAATCTCCAGTCGCTAAGTTCCTAAATGAAGACGTGATCAACGGCATTCTAGATCGTACTCAAGCGGAATCTGGTGACATTATTCTATTTGGCGCTGATAAAGCGGGTATCGTTGCAGAAGCAATGGGTGCGCTACGTTTGAAACTAGGTAAAGACCTAGAGCTAACGGATGAGTCTGCATGGGCTCCACTATGGGTTGTTGACTTCCCAATGTTCGAAGAAGATGACGAAGGCAACCTACACGCGATGCACCACCCATTCACATCGCCTCTAGGTGTGACTGCAGAAGAGCTAAAAGCAAACCCTGCTGCGGCAAATTCTAACGCTTACGATATGGTTCTAAATGGCTACGAAGTGGGCGGCGGCTCTGTTCGTATCCACAACGCAGATATGCAAGAAGCCGTATTTGATATTCTAGGCATCACACCTGAAGAGCAACAGCTTAAGTTCGGCTTCCTGCTTGATGCGCTGAAATTCGGTACGCCTCCACATGCTGGTCTTGCATTTGGTCTAGACCGTCTAGTAATGCTGCTATGTGGCACAGAGAACATCCGTGATGTTATCGCGTTCCCTAAAACAACAGCAGCGGCGTGTCTACTAACAGACGCACCAAGTATTGCGAACCCAGCAGCGCTAGAAGAGCTAGCAATCGCAGTAACTGCAGCGAAAGAAAAAGACGCAGAATAAGCGCACAACATTTGAAGAAAACTCCCGCAACTGCGGGAGTTTTTGTTTAAATAAACCCAAGAAACTTCCAAAGCAATTTCCCAAGCAACGCTTTTAGAACATGTTTTGTTATTAAGCGTCAAAATACATTAAAAGGTGAATTATGGCTGGTCATAGTAAATGGGCGAATATTCGTCACCGTAAAGCAGCGCAAGATGCGAAGCGCGGCAAAATCTTTACTAAATTAATACGTGAAATCGTTGTTGCGGCAAAAGAGGGGGGCGGTGAGCCAGAAAATAACCCACGTTTGCGAGCAGCAATTGATAAAGCACTGTCTAACAACATGACACGTGACACTGTCAACCGCGCTGTCAGCCGAGGTGCTGGTGGTGAAGGCGACGACAACATGGAAACCGTGATCTATGAAGGTTATGGTCCAGGTGGTACGGCGGTCATGGTCGAATGTATGACGGATAACCGAAATCGTACGGTATCTGGCGTACGCCATGCATTCTCAAAGTCAGGCGGTAATCTGGGGACGGATGGTAGCGTCAACTATCTTTTCGACAAGAAAGGCGTGATTTCATATGGCCCAGGTTTAGATGAGGATGCGGTAATGGAAGTAGCATTAGAAAGTGGTGCTGATGACATTGAAACGGCAGAAGATGGCTCGATTGATGTCTACACGGCCCCAGGCGATTTTGGACTCGTAAAAGATGCCCTTGATGCCGCAGGGTTTGAGGCAGAGAACGCTGAGGTGTCGCTGATCCCATCTACGAAAGCAGATTTGGATGCGGATACTGCGCCAAAACTACTTCGTTTGATTGACGCTTTGGAAGATCTGGACGACGTTCAAGAGGTTTATCACAATGGTGATATCTCTGACGACGTTGTGGCTACGCTAGATTAAACTCAAGGTGTCGGGAGCGGTATTTGCTCCGAAGTTAGCAAGTAATAATAAAAAGACTGAGGCCGAATTAGGCCTCATTTTTAGGAACATTCATGTCAATTATTTTGGGCATTGACCCAGGTTCGCGCATTACCGGCTATGGGGTCATTCGTCAAAATGGACGCCACTTGCAATACCTTGGTAGTGGCTGCATTCGTACTTCAGAAAAAGAACTTCCGGGTCGGCTTAAACAGATTTATGCAGGCGTCACGGAAATCATTACCCAGTTTCAACCGGACGTTTTCGCGATCGAGCAAGTGTTTATGGCCAAAAACGCGGATTCAGCGCTAAAACTTGGCCAAGCTCGTGGCAGTGCAATTGTTGCTGCGGTGAATGCGGAGTTGCCGGTATTTGAATATGCGGCTCGTCTTATTAAGCAAGCTGTCGTCGGCACTGGTGGCGCGGACAAAGCGCAAGTTCAGCATATGGTTCAGCAGATGCTTAAATTGCCCGCCAAGCCTCAAGCGGATGCAGCCGATGCTTTAGGTGTGGCGATTTGTCATGCCAATACTAACAAGACTCTCGTTGCGTTAGCGGGCAAAGCAACCAGTGCCAGAAAAGGGCGCTACCGTTAAAATTAACTGGATGTCTATCCAGTTCTTTATTATCCTGTCGCAAATTCATTTCCAAAGAGTATTTATAGTGATTGGACGTCTTCGTGGCATACTGATTGAAAAGCAACCACCTGAAGTATTAATTGAAGTTAATGGCATTGGCTATGAAGTCCAGATGCCAATGAGCTGTTTTTACGAACTGCCAAATGTTGGCGAAGAAGCCATTATTTATACTCACTTTGTTGTCCGTGAAGATGCGCAATTGCTATACGGTTTCAACACGGTAAAAGAACGAGCACTTTTCCGTGAAGTGATCAAAGCCAATGGCGTTGGTCCTAAACTCGGTCTTGGTATTCTCTCTGGTATGACAGCAACGCAATTTGTTACTTGTGTGGAACATGAAGACGTTTCTACGCTGGTTAAGCTTCCAGGCGTTGGCAAGAAAACCGCAGAGCGATTGGTTGTTGAAATGAAAGACCGCTTGAAAGGGTGGGGCGCTGGCGATCTATTTACACCATTTACGGATGCTGCTCCTGCGGATTCTGGTGCGACATCCAACAACGCGGAAGAAGAGGCAATCAGTGCGCTTCTAGCTCTAGGTTACAAGCCGACTCAAGCGTCGAAAGTGGTATCTCAGATCGCTAAACCGGACATGAGCAGTGAGCAAATGATCCGTGAAGCTCTAAAATCAATGGTGTAACGCTGGTTGCACAGTGAATATTTGTTCAAGATAACTCATTCTCTAAGGTTAATGCCAATCGCTTAACGATGTTTTTTGTGTCATTCCAGCGAGCCTGGCGAGACTGGGAATCTAATAGCAGCACGCTGAGCGGTTAATGAAACAATTTGACCATAAATCGCTCGGATAGAAGATCCTGTATCACGCTCCTTCGTCGCTGTACAGGATGACGAGATATAGAAATATGCCACTTGCTGTTAAACGAGCGGCATTATTCTCTCAGGTAACCATTTTTCAAGGTAAAAAGATGATTGAAGCCGATCGTTTAATCGCGCCAGAAAACCCTGCCTTTCGTGATGAAGATGTCATTGATCGTGCTATTCGGCCAAAAAAATTAGCGGATTACCAAGGTCAGGACCATGTCCGTGACCAAATGGAGATCTTCATTAAAGCTGCTCAGTTACGTAGCGAAGCACTTGATCACCTTTTGATTTTTGGTCCCCCAGGTTTGGGTAAAACCACACTTGCGAATATCGTTGCCAATGAAATGGAAGTGAACATTCGCACTACTTCAGGCCCTGTACTTGAGAAAGCAGGCGATTTGGCCGCGCTGTTAACCAACCTTGAAGAAAACGATGTGTTGTTCATCGATGAGATTCACCGCTTGAGTCCGATGGTTGAAGAGGTGCTATATCCGGCGATGGAAGATTATCAACTGGATATTATGATCGGTGAAGGTCCGGCCGCTCGTTCTATTAAGATCGATTTACCACCGTTTACGTTAATTGGTGCGACGACCCGAGCGGGCTCTTTGACGTCACCATTGCGCGATCGCTTTGGTATTACTCAGCGCCTTGAGTTTTATAAGATAAAAGACCTCCAAGATATTGTGCAGCGAAGCGCGGATTGTTTAGGTTTATCAATGGAACCTGAAGGTGCATTGGAAGTGGCAAGACGTGCGCGTGGCACACCACGTATTGCTAACCGTTTGCTACGCCGTGTTCGTGATTATGCGGAAGTAAAAGGCAATGGTCACATTTGTGCCGATGTTGCCGATAAGGCGTTGAATATGCTTGATGTGGACGCCGAAGGCTTCGATTACATGGACCGTAAGCTACTACTCGCGATTATGGAAAAATTTGGTGGTGGTCCTGTCGGGCTCGACAACATGGCAGCGGCGATAGGTGAAGAAAAGGACACTATTGAAGACGTTCTTGAACCTTATCTTATTCAGCAAGGTTATTTACAACGCACTCCGCGTGGAAGAATCGCGACAGATCGTGCGTATTTGCATTTCGGAATTGAAAAATAAGATTCCCTCGCTGGGCCTTTGTTGCCCAGCGCTTCATTAAAGTTGACCAAACTCACATTTTTTGAATTTTTTCTCATACTGGTTTAGTAAGTAAAAAGCATTGATTGTTAACTCGATGTTTGCTTGCAACTGGTTAATTTCTCTCCTGATTACTCTCTCTTAACATCCGTATCCAATACTGGTTGATCTAGATCAATGTGATGGATTTTTGTGCAAATTCCGCGCATAAACATTGATGTATATCAAAGCGCGTTACGGCTATAAACCTTTTGAAACAATCTGTTTTTACAAGTAATATTAGCCCCAGCTATATTAGCTGATGCTTAACAATTAACTAACCAATGAAGCACATTTTTGCAACAATGAGTTGTGATAATTCAACATTTTTCAAGTGTAAATAACACCTGAATATGGATTGCAATATGTAGAGAGTGTCATTCAGCCGACACATAGGAGTTACCATGATTGACGTAGTTGATCTATCGCGGTTGCAGTTTGCACTGACAGCGATGTATCACTTCCTATTCGTACCATTGACCCTTGGTATGGCCTTCCTTCTGGCCATTATGGAATCGATGTACGTAATGACGAACAAGCAAATCTATAAGGACATGACCAAGTTCTGGGGTAAGCTATTCGGTATTAACTTTGCACTTGGTGTGGCGACAGGCCTTACCATGGAGTTCCAGTTTGGTACGAACTGGTCTTACTACTCCCACTATGTAGGTGATATCTTCGGTGCACCGCTAGCGATCGAAGCACTTGTCGCATTCTTCCTGGAGTCAACTTTTGTTGGTCTATTCTTCTTCGGGTGGGATCGTCTATCTAAACGCCAACACTTAGCGGTTACCTGGCTTGTGGCACTAGGCTCTAACTTCTCTGCTCTTTGGATTCTTATCGCAAACGGCTGGATGCAAAACCCAGTAGGCGCAGATTTCAACTTCGAAACCATGCGAATGGAAATGGTGAGCTTCTCTGAGGTTGTACTAAACCCAGTTGCTCAGGTTAAGTTCGTGCATACGGTTGCTTCTGGTTACACTTGTGGCGCAATGTTTATTCTAGGCATCAGTTCATACTACCTATTAAAAGGTCGTGACATTGCGTTTGCTCGTCGTTCGTTTGCTATTGCTGCTTCTTTCGGTATTGCAGCTATCTTATCTACCATCGTTCTTGGTGACGAATCTGGCTACGAGCTTGGTGAAGTTCAAAAAGTGAAACTCGCTGCAATTGAAGCAGAGTGGCACACTGAACCTGCACCTGCCGCATTTACGTTATTTGGTGTTCCTAACCAGGAAACGATGCATACCGATTACGCAATTAAGATCCCTTACGTAATGGGTATTATCGCGACACGTTCTTTTGATGAGCAAGTAACAGGTCTTCGTGATTTACGTGATGAACACGTCGATCGTATTCGTGACGGCATGTACGCTTATGAACTTCTAGAGAAGCTTCGTGCGGGCGACAAGTCAGAAGAAAACATGACTGCGTTTGATGAAGTGAAAGGTGACCTAGGTTACGGTCTACTTCTAAAACGCTACACAGACAATGTTGTTGATGCAACAGAAGAGCAAATCCAAGCTGCTGCGGACGACTCAATCCCAACAGTATGGCCGCTATTCTGGTCATTCCGTATCATGGTTGCTTGTGGCTTCATCATGTTGTTTGTCTTTGGTGCGGCGTTTATCCAAACGTGTCGTCAGAAGATTGAACAGAAACAATGGATTCTAAAAGCTGCACTATTTAGCATTCCACTACCTTGGATTGCAATTGAAGCGGGTTGGTTCGTCGCTGAGTACGGCCGTCAGCCTTGGGCTGTAGGTGAAATTCTACCAGTGCATGTTGCAGCTTCTGCGCTAACTGCAGGTGAAATCTGGACTTCACTCTTCGCAATTCTGGCGCTATACACGGTATTCCTGATTGCAGAAGTTTACCTAATGTTGAAATTCGCTCGTAAAGGCCCAAGTAGCCTGAAAACGGGTCGCTACCACTTCGAGCAAAATGCTGACTCTGTTGAAGACAAAGTTAGTCGCCAAGTAGAAGCGTAAGGTAAGGAGATAACAAGATGTTTGATTACGAAATCTTGCGACTCATCTGGTGGGTACTAATCGGTGTTCTACTAGTTGGTTTTGCAGTAACAGACGGCTTCGATATGGGTGTAGGCGCGCTTGTACCTATCATCGGTAAAAACGACACGCAACGCCGTGTCATGATTAACTCAATTGCTCCTCACTGGGATGGTAACCAAGTTTGGCTTATCACTGCTGGTGGTGCACTGTTCGCAGCTTGGCCTTTGGTTTACGCAACGTCATTTTCAGGCTTCTACTTAGCGATGATTTTGACACTAGCAGCGCTATGGCTTCGTCCTCTGGGCCTAGACTACCGCTCTAAAATCGAAGATCCAAAATGGCGCAATACCTGGGATATCTGTATCTCAATCAGTGGTTTTGTTCCGCCAATCATCTTTGGTGTAGCGTTTGGCAACCTTCTACAAGGTGTACCATTCCAATTGAGTGAGTTCTTGATGCCAACATACCATGGCTCATTCTTTGGTCTACTAAACCCATTTGCACTGTTGTGTGGTCTAGTAAGCTTGTTCATGATTTTGATGCAAGGTTCTACTTGGCTACAAATGAAAACAACAGGCGAAGTGCATGTGCGTGCGCGCAACGTTGCTCAGTTGGCTGGTTTACTGACGGTTGCTGCGTTTGTAGCGGCTGGTTTCTGGATCCAAAATATCGATGGCTACGTCATTGTTGGCGGTATCGACACTAACGCTGCTTCTAACCCTCTAAACAAAGAGGTTATCCGTGAAGCTGGTGCGTGGATGAAGAACTTTGAAAACTACCCACTACTATGGGCTGCTCCTGTACTAGGTGTTGCAATGCCGCTTCTCGCTGTATTGGCATCTCGTCTTGAAAAATGTGCGATTTCGTTCATTACTTCAAGCTTGGGTGTTGCTGGTGTTATCTTTACTGCAGGTTTTGCGATGTTCCCATTCATCATGCCTTCAGACTTAATGCCAAGCCACAGCTTAACAATGTGGGATGCAACGTCATCTGAGCTGACTCTGAACCTAATGACAGGCGTTGCGTTTGTTATGGTGCCAATCATCCTTGGTTACACATCTTGGACTTACTACAAGATGTTTGGTCGCCTTGATGACCAGTACATTGAAGACAACAAAAACTCACTTTACTAAGGAGCATTTACTATGTGGTATTTCGCATGGATTCTAGGTGTACTACTTGCTTGTGCATTCGGTATCATCAACGCTCTTTGGCTAGAGCACTCAGAAATGATGGATAAAGACAGTGAGTAACCTCGCTGATAAGGTAGCGAAACTTCACGCACCAATGGATAAGACTCTGCTACGAGTCTTATCTCTCATCCTTGGCTTTATGCACGTAGGATTGGTGATGTGGGACCCTGAAGCTTACCATCAAGCAATTGGTGGTTTTAACTCAATCATCGCACCAGCACTGATTTGGTCTGTATGTTCAAGCATGGTGTATGGGGTGGGCTTCAAGCCAAGAAACTGGTACTGGCAAGTTTTGTTTAGTCCTTATTTCTCGTTAGCTATCTTAATTTATCTAACGGCACTTTATTTCATTTAGGCTGAAATATGCTGTAATAAAGTCGGTTACTAAATCACCGAATAAAAGCTAGGTATCTCGCCTAGCTTTTATTTTTTCTACAAATTTCAAAAATATTTCCTTAGCTCGGTACCAATTGCTGTCGCTTCAGTTATAGTAATTACTTTAAAGAATTGAATATATTGGTACTCCCTTGCAAGGCACATCAAATCTCTTTCACTGGCCGATCACTGTGTACTATGAAGACACTGATGCGGGCGGTGTTGTATATCATTCTAATTATCTAAAATTCTTTGAGCGCGCACGGACAGAGATGTTACGTGCTAAAGGCATTTCTCAACATGTGTTACTGGAACAAAATATCGGCTTTGTTGTCCGACACATGGATATCGATTTCAACCAAGGCGCTAGGCTGGACGAGCATCTGACAGTCGTAACCCGAGTGTCAGAAATAAAACGTGCTTCTCTGCAATTCTGTCAAGAGTTGGTCAATGATCAAGGCAAGATATTGTGCAAGGCCTCGGTTAAGGTAGCATGTATCGATAATAAGAAAATGAAACCAATAGCTATTCCAACCTTTATAAATTCGGAGCTAACAAATAGTGACTGCTGATATTTCCATTTTAGATCTCTTTCTTCAGGCCAGTCTGTTGGTAAAGCTTGTGATGCTGACGTTGCTTGGCATGTCAATTGTGTCATGGGCAATGATCATCAAGCGCAGCAAAGTGCTTTCTCAAGCATCAAAAAATGCAGAGCAGTTTGAAGACAAATTTTGGTCGGGTACTGATCTTTCTCAGCTTTACCAAAAAGTAAAAGCGCGTAAAGACGAAATTGAAGGCACAGAAGAAATCTTCTACGCAGGTTTTACAGAGTTTGCTCGCCTACGTAAGAGCAACGCAAATTCACCAGCTTACATCATGGAAGGCACTGGCCGCGCAATGCGCGTTGCTGTTTCTCGTGAAGTAGATGAGCTAGAAACAAGCTTACCGTTTTTGGCAACAGTCGGTTCTATAAGCCCTTATATCGGCCTATTTGGTACCGTTTGGGGCATCATGCACGCCTTTATTGCGCTGGGTGAAGTAAAGCAAGCTACGTTGTCTATGGTTGCACCGGGTATCGCCGAGGCACTTATCGCGACAGCGATGGGGCTATTTGCGGCTATTCCGGCAGTAATGGCGTACAACCGCCTAAGCAATAAAGTGAGTAAACTAGAGCACACTTACGCAACATTTTCTGAAGAATTCCACAGCATCCTTCATCGTCAAGCGATGGCTGGCCGAGACAGCGCGGATAAGGAATAAAGCATGGCGGGTTATCAACCTAAAAAGCGAAAAATGACAGCGGAGATCAACGTTGTTCCGTATATCGACGTAATGCTCGTACTGTTGATCATTTTTATGGCGACCGCTCCATTTGTGACTCAAGGCGTCGACGTTGATCTTCCGAAAACATCGACCGCAGAATCTATGCAAGACCTTGCTGGCGAGACTGACAGTAGCTTTATTATCATCGAAATTGATAGCGAGGGTAATTTAGGCCTAAGCGTAAATGATGAAGAAGTTCAGCGAGGTTTGTCGTTGCAAGATGTTATTGTGCGAGTGAAAGCGGAGCGAGAGGTTAAGCCGGATTCACCAGTTGCGGTAGGTGGCGACGCGGCAACACCATATGCCGATGTTGTTCTATTGCTAGATGAACTAAGTCGAGCTGGTATCCCTAAGGTAGGTCTAATGACCGATATCAGGGAATAGACATCAATTATCTATGAAAGATCACAAGAAGAAACCCAACCAATACGCCAAACCGATAGCAATATCGGTTGGTTTGCATGCAATTCTAGTTGCAGCCCTGCTTTGGGGGACGGACTTCAACATGTCTAAACCAGAGCCTACAGGGCAAATGGTTCAAGCTGTTGTCATCGATCCAAAACTTGTGCAGCAACAAGCGAAAGAAATTCGCCAGCAACGCGAAAAGGCAGCGAAAAAAGAACAAGAGCGTCTTGATAAACTGAGACGCGAAGCAGAGCAGCTAGAAAAAAACCGCAAAGCTGAAGAAGAGCAAATTCGCAAGTTGAAAGAGCAGCAAGCGAAAGATGCTCAAGCGGCGCGAGAAGCAGAAGCTGCACGTAAGAAAAAAGAGCAAGAGCGCAAGCAGGAAGAAGAACGTGTTCGCAAAGAAAAAGAGCGAGCTGCTAAGCTAGAAAAAGAGCGCAAGGAAAAAGAAGAAGCCGTGCGTAAAGCTGAGCAGGAGCGTTTAGCAAAAGAAGCGGCTATAGCAAAAGCTGAGCAAGAACGTTTGGCTCGTGAAAAAGCAGCAAAAGAAGCGGAAGAAAAAGCACGTCGTGAGCGTGAAGCTGCTGAAAAAGCTGAACAAGAGCGCATTGCAAAAGAGAAAGCGGCAAAAGAGGCAGCGGAGCGAGAGCGTAAAGCGAGAGAAGCAGCTGAGCGTGCCGAGCGTGAGCGTAAAGCTCAAGAAGCCGCGTTAGATGATATTTTTGCGGGTCTCGAGGATGAGGTCAGTAAAAACAGTGCTGCGCGCAATCAATTTATTGACGACGAACTTTCTCGTATGTCATCCATCTATACTCAAAATATTCAGCAAAAGCTGATTAAGGATGACTACTTGCTGGGAAAGGAGTGTAGGGTAAACATCAAATTGATTCCGACAGGAACTGATATGATGGTCTCTGGTGTTACCGTTTTGAGTGGCGATACTCGAGTATGTGCTGCGGCGAAGCGAGCAATAGCTCAGGTAGGGACGTTCCCTAAATCTTCAGAATCAGCGGTCAATGAAAGACTAAAAGACATCAACATAACTGTTGCTTTGGACTAAAAGGAATAAGACGTGATTAGACGCCTTTTACTAGGAATGTTTGTACTGTTTAGCAGTATGACAAATGTGGCGAATGCCGCATTAGAGTTGGTCATTACCGATGGTATTGATTCAGCACGACCAATTGCTGTTGTTCCGTTTAAGTGGGAGGGCACACAAGCGCTTCCAACGGATGTTTCTGCTGTTATCGCCTCGGATTTACAACGTAGTGGTAAATTCAGCCCAGTTCCAACGAGCAAAATGCCACAAACACCGTTCAGTGAATCAGAAGTTAATTTTGATGCTTGGACCAATTTAGGTGTGGATGCGCTATTGACTGGTTCAATCAAGCAAAACGACCAAGGTGACTACGTTATCAACTATCAACTTGTTGATATTGTGCGTGGTCAGTTAACAGGTGGGAAGAGTAAGGCGCTTGGTAGTGACGGTGAATTAGTCCTGTCAAAAGATCATGTGCTGTTCAATAAAGTAGCCACTGTTCAAGGGCCTCGTATGCGTGAGTACGCTCACCGTATCTCTGATTTGGTGTATGAGCAGTTAACTGGCGACCGTGGCGCTTTCATGACTCGTATCGCATATGTGGTAGTGAACGATAAAGACCGTTTCCCTTACCAACTTCGAGTCGCTGATTACGATGGCTACAATGAGCGTCTGGTTTTACGCTCTAAGCAACCATTAATGTCACCAGCGTGGTCACCCGATGGTAAAAAGCTTGCATATGTTAGCTTCCAAAATGGCCAAGCAGAAATCTTCATCATGAACATCTACACCGGTGAACGTGAGAAAATTACTTCATACCCACGTCACAATGGTGCGCCAAGATTTTCGCCAGATGGCAATAAGTTAGCGATTGTTCTTTCTAAAACAGGCTCGCTTCATGTTTATACGTTTGACCTTAACACTCGTAAGCTGACGCAAATTACGCGTGGCAGATCAAATAATACGGAACCGTTCTGGCATCCGGATGGAAAATCGTTGATTTTCACATCGGATAGGGGTGGTAAACCACAGATTTATCAAGTAAATTTGGGCAGCGGTTCTATTGACCGTTTGACTTGGCAAGGCAGCCAAAATTTGGGTGGTCAGATTACTCCTGATGGGCGATTCCTAGTTATGGTGAACCGCAGCAACGCAGGATTTAATTTGGCGAAACAAGATTTGGAAACTGGTGCTCTTCAAGTCTTAACTAAGACCTTGCTTGATGAGTCTCCTAGTATTGCCCCAAACGGTGGCATGGTTGTGTATAGCTCGATTTACAACAAGAAAAACGTACTATCGATGGTGTCAATTGATGGTCGATTCAAAGCTAGATTACCGGCAACAAATGGGCGTGTTCGAGCGCCTGCATGGTCACCGTTTTTGTAGTAATAAGTTTGATTAATAAAGGAAAATAAGATGCAACTGAACAAGGTTCTAAAAGGGCTACTAATCGCGCTTCCTGTAATGGCTGTTACAGCGTGTAGTTCAAGCGACGACGCTGCTTCTAACACTGGTGCAGCAACAAACAACAATGGCGCAGTGGAAACAACAGTAGCTACGCCAATTGATCAAAGCGGTCAGTTGACAGAGCAAGAGCTAAAAGAGCAAGCGCTACGTGAAACTCAAACAATCTACTTTGCTTTTGACAACTCAACAATTGCAGCAGATTACGAAGAGATGCTAGCGGCTCACGCTTCTTACCTAAGCAAGAACCCAGCACTTAACGTAACTATCGAAGGTCACGCTGATGAGCGTGGTACTCCTGAGTACAACATCGCTCTAGGTGAGCGTCGTGCACAAGCAGTAGCGAACTACCTACAAGCACTAGGTGTTCAAGCTGACCAAATCTCAATCGTTAGCTACGGTGAAGAGAAGCCACTTCTTCTAGGTCAATCAGATGAAGTTTACGCTAAGAACCGTCGCGCGGTTCTAGTATACTAATTCGAGGTAATCCTCATGTTCAGTAACACTAAGCGCGCTGTTGCGCTTACGTTACTGGCAAGTGCAGCGAACTTTGCGTTCGCTGCACCAGCTCCAGTATCCGATCTCAACAGCACATCATCCGTCTCTAAGAGCCGTTCATCTGAAACGGAAGTAGAACGTCTAGAACGTTTGCTACAAAATCGCAATCGCGTTCAGCTCCAAATGCAACAGCAAATTGACCAAATGTCACAAGAGATCAGTGAATTGCGTGGTCAATTAGAGCGAAATAGCTACGAAATGAAACAAATGTTGCAACGTCAACGTGAGTTGTTTGTCGAGCTGGATCGTGTTCGTGGAGAGATAAAATCCACACCTGCACAAGAAGCACAACCTGTGAAAACAGGTGGCCAGTACACTCCAAATGTTGATGAGCAAACGGCATATCAGAATGCAGTTGACCTCATTCTCAAAAAGCGTGATTACACTGGCGCAATTGCAGCGTTCCAGCAGTTCCAGAAAGATTATCCTGATTCTACATATTCAGCGAATTCTCACTACTGGTTAGGTCAGTTGTACTTCGCTAAAAAGCAGGATGAGGATGCAGTGAAAAGTTTTGCCGCTGTTGTGTCTTATAAAGACTCCAACAAGCGAGCCGATGCGTTGCTTAAGTTAGGCGAAATCGCTGAGCGTAATAACAATGCAGCTCAAGCGAAAAAGTACTACCAACAAGTGGTTGATGAATACCCAGGTAGTGCATCTGCAAAACTTGCCAGCTCTAAGCTGTAAGACGTTATGTTTTGAAAAGGAAGCCTCGGCTTCCTTTTTCTTTTCCATTTTCTGTTGGTGCAGAACGGCTAAGTCGATAGCAATGATGCAGAGCCTCTGACCTTGTGTTGCACCGAATTTCGCTACTCGGAAATGCTACCTGTAACAAAGATATACGGCTAGACCGCTAGAAATCCCCGCGACAAGTTGGTTTTTGAAAATTAACGAGGTTACAATACTCGGATTAAAGGAAGTTGCGTAGAGCAAGAGCAATGAGCCATATATTAGATAAAATCGACACTGTTTACCCATTCCCACCGAAACCAGTTCCATTAAGCGAAGAAGAAAAAGCATCTTACATTGAGCGTATTAAAAAGTTACTCAAAGAAAAAGATGCGGTACTTATCGCACACTATTATACCGACCCTGAGATTCAAGCCCTAGCTGAAGACACTGGCGGGTTTGTTGGTGACTCGTTGGAAATGGCGAAGTTTGGTAATCGTCACCCTGCAAGTACATTGATTATTGGTGGTGTTCGCTTTATGGGCGAGTCGGCCAAAATTCTGACACCAGAAAAGCGCATTCTAATGCCAACGTTGGAAGCGGAATGTTCGCTTGACCTTGGCTGTCCTGCGGATAAGTTCAGCGAGTTTTGTGATGCTCACCCTGATCATACGGTTGTAGTTTACGCAAATACTTCAGCAGCGGTTAAAGCCCGTGCCGACTGGGTCGTTACATCGAGCATTGCGCTTGAAATCGTGGAACACTTAGACGCTGAAGATAAGCCAATTATTTGGGGACCAGACCGTCACCTAGGATCGTACATCGCTAACAAAACTGGCGCAGATATGCTGCTTTGGCAGGGTGAGTGTGTGGTTCATGATGAGTTCTCTGCTGATGCGCTACGAAAAATGAAGAGCGTGTATCCAGATGCGGCTATTTTGGTTCACCCTGAGTCACCAGCAAGCGTCGTAGAACTTGCCGATGCCGTTGGATCAACGAGTCAGCTGATCAAAGCAGCGAAAGCGCTTCCTCACAAACAAATGATCGTTGCGACAGACAAAGGCATTTTCTTTAAAATGCAGCAACTTGTGCCAGAGAAAGAACTTATCGAAGCGCCAACCGCAGGTGCAGGCGCAACATGTCGCAGCTGTGCACACTGTCCTTGGATGGCAATGAACGGTTTGAAAGCAATTGAGAAAGCGCTTAGTGAAGGTGGTGAAGAGCACGAAATTTTTGTTGATGAAGCGCTACGTGTGAAATCACTTATCCCACTGAACCGCATGCTAGATTTTGCTGAGCAGCTAAATATGCAAGTGAAAGGTAATGCTTAAAAAGTAGGCGTAACTGAAAGTAAATCTCAAAAACCAGCCGAATATGGCTGGTTTTTTTGTGTCTTACTATCAATGAGTTACTATTGATGCAATCAATGAATATCGAGGTCATAAATTTATGGCGGTGTGGTTAGTAGTTAAAAAGTGGCTTAGTTCCCACCTTTTTAAATTGAGCAACCGAAGCCTTCTCATCTTTAGTGGCTTATATGTGAGCCTTTCATGGTGGCTGCTGGTTCTCGCTGGTGAAACAGCATTAACAGACAGTTTCGCTAACTTTATCTATTACCTCATGGTTACGGCGAGTACGGTGGGTTATGGCGACCATTCTCCAGTAACAGATATGGGTAAATGGGTTGTCGTACTATTTGTAATCCCCGGCGGTTTGAGCTTATTCGCCGCATTATTGGGGCGTGTCGCTGGAGCAGCGATGGACTATTGGCGAGCGGGTATTTTAGGAAAACGGAGAGTAAGAGTGGAAAACCATATTGTATTGTTGGGCTGGAATGGATCGAGAACGATGCACCTTATTCGCATGTTACAACATGAAGAAGAGGGAAAGCGCCCGATTGTTTTATGCAGCCGTTCAGAAATAGAGAACCCGTTACCTGGCGAAATCAGTTTTATCAAAGTGACCAGTTATACCGATTCGCAAGAGATGAAAAACGCCAATATTGCCGAAGCCGCTTGCATTATTGTGGATAATCTCTCGGACGACATTACCTTGTCAGCCGCTCTATACTGCGCATCTGTAAACCCTTCCGCTCATTTGGTCGCTTACTTTAAAGATGAAGCGCTAGGCCGACTTCTAAGTCAGCATTGCCCGAAAGCGGAATGCATACCTGCTGTTGGCGCAGAAATGTTGGCAAAAGCGGCGGTTGACCCGGGCTCAAGTGCGCTTCATCAGGAGCTTTTGGCTTCAACACGAGGTATGACGCAATACTCAGTTATTTATCCTGAGGGGCAGTCTGCCACCACTATTGAGAATCTCTTCGTTTTTCTCAAAAGACGCCATCATGCCACGCTGATTGCTTTTGATATTGGCGATGGTATTCAACTCAACCCAGATTTAGATGCTGAAGTACCCGCGAGTACCAAGCTGTTTTACATTGCAGATGAACGTATTGAAGATTTTGCCTGGAAAGAAATGAACAAGGAACAATAATGCACATGATTGCCGGCCTGTTAGCAGGCTTCCCAAACTTTTTACTCTATTTCTCTGTTTCTATTATTTTTGTATTGGCGTTTAAGTTCATCTACGTCAAGTTGACGCCATACGATGAGTGGCATCTGATTAAAGAAAAACAAAATACAGCAGCAGCGATTGCGCTAAGTGGGGCTTTCCTTGGTTACTGTCTCGCGATTTCGGGGGCGGCAAAAAACTCAGTCAATATCGTCGATTTTATGGTTTGGGGCGTTGTCGCAATGCTTGCTCAAATTATCGCATTTGCAATTGTACGCTTTATTTTACTTCCGAAAGTGGCAGAGCGTATCGAAAAAGATGAACTGCCAGCCGGTATCGTATTAGCAGCAGTTTCTGTTTCGGTCGGCGTATTGAATGCCGCTTGCATGACTTACTAGGAGGAACGATGAAGCGGAGTTCTAACGTTAAACGTTCTTCCATGGACAAAAGCTTAAAGCTTGGGAAAATTCTTCCCTTTGCTGCCTTTGGTGGTATTTTCTTCTTTGCTACGTACGAGTCAAAAACAGAAGGGTACATTTTTTCTGATGCCGATGAGTGTAAATCTAACTCGCCTGAGTTTAGTGAACAGTGTGACATTGCATACCAAGAAGCTTTAGCTCGTGCCGAAAAAAATGCCCCTCGCTACCGCAGCGAGTTCGAATGCGAGAATGATTTCTACGAGGATGATTGTTACTACAGTTCCAGTTCCCGAGCTTATGTACCTAACTTTGGCGGTTTTTTTTACAGTCGCTCATTAAGCGGGTTGAAAGGTTATAACAAGAGCTATTACTCAGAGCCGATGTACCGTTATAAATCCAAATTCTATAATGGAGCAGGACAATTCTTTGGCTCCTACCGAAATCAGCCGACCAAAGTCGCGACGAATAGCCTTAACAAACGTGGTGGCGGCACCATTGGCAGGGCGATGTCTCGAGGCGGGTTTGGTAAAGCGGTGTCGGTCAGTCGAGGCGGTTAAAAAGCACTATGTTTCGACGAGAAATACAAGAGCGCGAAAACTGGCGTGAATTAGCACGCCAGTTTGGTTTTGGTTTCCATACCATGTATGACCAACCGTATTGGGATGAGAGTGCTTACTATCAATTCACGCTGGAGCAAATTGAGCGCGATATAGAAGCGCCCACTGAAGAGCTGCATCAGATGTGCCTGGCTATTGTGGATGAAGTCGTTCGGAGTGAGCGGTTGCTGACGCAATGTGCGATCCCTGAATCTATGTGGGAGCAGGTCGCTTCTTCATGGAGACGAAGCGAACCTTCGCTTTATTCGCGGCTGGATTTCGCGTACAACGGGACCTCGCCAGCAAAATTACTGGAAAACAATGCGGATACGCCAACCAGCTTGTTTGAAACTGGCTTTTGGCAGTGGGTGTGGCTAGAAGATGTTGTAAATAAAGGTCGAGTTCACCAGAGCGCGGATCAATTCAATATTCTTCAAGACTTTTTGATCGAGCGCTTTGCCGAAATAGCAAAATACCAACCAGGACAAACACTTCACTTTAGCTGCTGCAAGTACACTGAAGAAGATAAAGGGACTGTCCAGTATTTAGAGGATTGCGCGCGAGAGGCAGGGTTAGCAACGGCATTCGTGCATGTCGAAGATATTGGAGTGACGGAAGATGGTCTGTTTGTGGATGCTGACGACAGAGCGATTCGTTGGATGTTTAAGCTTTACCCTTGGGAGTTTATGTTTGAAGAGGAATATGCGAAGTACTTAGCGACTGCGAACGTAAACTGGTTAGAACCGATGTGGAAGTCGATTCTATCCAATAAAGCACTTTTACCGTTATTGTGGGAGCGCTTTCCTAACCACCCGAACCTTTTGCCCGCTTATTTTGCTAACGATTCAAAAGCGAACACTATGAGAGATTATGTCATCAAGCCACTATTTTCTCGAGAGGGCGCGAACATCGAGATCGTCATCGATGGAAAACGTTTTGTTAAAACGTCAGGGCCTTATGAATCTCAATTCAATATCGTCCAGCAATACCATCCACTACCTAAGTTTGGGCAAAACCATACGTTAATTGGCAGTTGGTTGGTCAATGATAGAGCTGCCGGTATTTCGATTAGGGAAGACAGTAGCTTAGTGACTCAAGATATGGCGCGGTATATTCCACATGTAATTTTAACATGATCAAAAAAGCTCTCCATTTGGAGAGCTTTTTGTCTATTCAGCCGTTCAATCTTGATGGTCGACAGCGTTGCGTCTATTGTTCTTCAGCTAATGCAACACCGCGCTGGGTAAGACCACATAACATCACTGGCATTGCATTGAAGATTTCCTCAAACTGCTCTAAGCCTTCCATACCTTGTTCGGCCAATGTTTCAATGGTCGTTTCTGGGTCGTAAAGCATAGTAAGAGAAAGTAAAACACCACCGAGTAGGGCATTATCTTCGCTATCCTCAGGCATCAACGTTTCCCAGTCATCACGCGCAAGTTGCCAGCCTTGTAATACACCTTCACAGAAATCGCGAGCCTGACTTGTTACAATGTCTTGCTCATCTAGCGCGCACCCTGCAGGCCACTGCCAAGTGCCTTCTAGGAGAGCGGGACGAGTTTGGTTCCACATTTGTACAATCTCGTCAATGTATTGCTCTAGTTGCTCACCGTCAGCAAATGGCGCTGTTTCTTCTCCACCCCATAAGAATGGCAACCACTCTTGAGGCATTAATACGTTTGGCGCTGCAGCCATCGCTGTTACAAAGCCTTGAGTTTTTGCTAGGTTTAGTAGTTTACCGTCAAGTTCTGGGAGAGAAAGGATGTCTTGTAGTTTCAAAATAGAATACCATTTGTTAATGGGCTGGTTGATTGCGCTCATCTTACCAATCAATTAGTGATAAATCGATATTAGGGAATGATTCACACATCTATGGAAATTCGCTCATCACTTAGAAAAAAAAGCATTCTCGCCCTAACACTTTACCTGTGCTTCTTTATCGCCACTATCGGTTCTGTCGCCTATTTGGTTGTTGAGCCACCGGTTAGACAAAAGCTAGAGCAAAACCTAGAGTTACGTACCCAACTCCTGGCTCTTGAGATAAAAGAGCCCCTCCTCAGTTCTACAGGTGTATTGAGCAGCTTAGTAGGGCTAGCCCAAGGGACTGAAAATATTCAATCTCTCAACACAATAATTCCACATATACTTCAATTGAGTGACAAGATGCTTGTTAGTGGTGGCGTATGGCCTAAACCCGAACTCAAAGCAGAACAATGGAGATATAAAAGTCTATTCTTCAATAAAAACAGTGATAGTGGTATTGACCAAATTCACTCCTACAATAACCCCGAATCTGGCGGTTATGATAATGAACCCTGGTATGTCGCTGCCGCCGATGCTCCGGTAGGTTCTGTTAGTTGGTCTACGGTTTACATCGACACCTTTACTCAGGTCCAGATGATTACCGCATCTTCTCCATATTACCAAAACGGTCGATTCGCTGGAGTTGTAACGGTAGACCTATCACTAGATGCACTTTTTCAGTTTATTCGAGAGCACACGAACCAGCATTCTTTGGGGGTAGTGGTTCGCGATGCTGACTCAAACGTGATTATTGAACACAACTTTCAACTGACGGACGAAATTTATGTCAGCGAGCTTGATTTCGGAGAGTTCGACTGGCGCATGGAAGTTGTCAACGCAAAAGCTAAAGTCGCCGATCAAGTGTTTGAACAAGTGATGAGCGTTGAGGGGAGGATCATTCCATTTTTGCTCTTGTGTGTCTTGGTCGGTTACTACTTACTGAATCGCTATATTGTTGAACCAATTGTTCGCATTGCCGTTAAGATTGATGACTCGAAAACTGGTGGGATCATAGATATTGACTACGATAGCGATGACGAAATCGGACAGCTTATCGAGAAGTTCAATGAAAAGACGATCTATTTAGAGCAGGAGAGAATAAAAGCTCAGGCTTCGACAAACGCTAAAACGGCATTCTTAGCCACATTGTCCCACGAGATTCGCACACCAATGAACGGTGTACTAGGAACTGCCCAGATACTGTTAAAAACACCACTTACCGATGAGCAGCGTAAGCACCTGAGAACACTTTATGATTCAGGTGATCACATGATGACATTACTCAATGAGATTTTAGATTACTCAAAAATTGAACAAGGGCATGTTGAGTTTGAAAATAAGCCTTTCCCAATTGAGTCGATTATCGGCAGTATCAAGAGTGTTTATCAAACGCTATGTGCAGAAAAAGGTCTTCGCTTTAGAGTAGTCTCGCATTTACCAACGGGTCGTTGGTACAACAATGACAAAGCCCGTTTGCGTCAAGTACTGTTCAATCTACTCAATAACGCTGTTAAGTTCACCGATCGTGGCATCGTAGAGGTAGAGCTAGCCGAGAAATCGAGTAAGGCTGGCACCAAGCTGATACTAAAGGTAAAAGATACAGGGATTGGTATTTCAAAAGAGGCACAAAAACGCATTTTTCGTCCTTTTGAGCAAGCAGAGTCATCAACGACTAGACGGTTTGGTGGTACAGGGCTTGGTTTAGCAATAGTCAAAGAAATCGCGGAACATATGGGTGGGCAAGTGGTTGTAGAGAGTCAGGAGGACGCTGGAACGACTTTTACTGTCGAAATTGCCCTTACACCTTGCAAGCCGGGTAAAGTAGAGTCAATCAATACACATAAATTGAACTGTAAAGGGTTGAAAGCACTCATTGTTGAAGACAACCGAACAAATGCGATCATTATGGAAACTTTCCTCCGAGCCAAGGGCTTTGAGTGCACAAGTGTCGAAAATGGTCAGCTTGCAGTCGATGAGGTTGCGATCAAACCATTTGATTTGATACTGATGGATAATCATATGCCTGTTCTAGATGGCGTTGGGGCCATATCAGCCATTCGAGCAATGAGTTCACCTGCTAAGTCGGTACTGATTTTTGGCTGTACAGCGGATGTGTTCAAAGAAACACAAGAGCGTATGATTAATGTAGGAGCAGACCACATAATAGCGAAACCAATAGTGGAGTCTGAATTAAATGATGCACTGTATCTTCATGCGACACAGTTATATCAGTACCAATCGGACTTTGATGGAAATGCAGCAGATAGCTTTAATGCTGAAAAGTGGTTACTCAACTTCTATGTCGCTCTAGATAATGGACATCTTAATGAAGCACTTGAGGCTATTTCAGCGATCATTGCGGAGGCTCCCCTTGAACTCAGTGGCGACGTTTCTTCAGTCGCCGAACGGATAAGAAGTAACTTAAAGCGTCAGCAATCCCCAGACCAAGATGATATCGATACATTAACGATTTTGCTGGCCTCACCATAATTTAATCAATATGGCGCAACTGTGAATTGTTCTTACTATTCATACGTCATCCAGCTTCGTGACAAACTCTTCTAACCCGCAATGAACAGGCTTGCAGTTTTACTTTTACGAGTAAAACAGCAAGACCTTCTACTGTGATTATATCGGTAATACTCTGAATTTTCGCAGCTTGGTAGCATAAGCTATAGGAGTGACTGTTTTCGGTCCGAGTTTTGTTCTAACTTTACGTCAAAATAATTATCGTAACCCCTTTTTATGTAAGTGAAATCCGTGTTTTTGTACCATTTTTACGTGATTTTAGGCGTTTTTACTCGCCATTGGTGAAAAAAACTACTTTTACTTTAAAAGTTGGTTATAAATTTACAACTTAATTTTAAATGCAGAGCCATAAGCTAGTTTTTGTGTGTTCTAATTGCATCATTAACTGGCTTGATGTCTTATTGGTGGTTAATAGTTTTATTATTTTCATTAATCGCAGTGTTTGATTTTAAGGGTTTTGTAAATGAAGTCTCGTGGACCATTTTGTATTCGTCACGCCGCAGCGGATACCTTTGCTATGGTTGTTTTTTGCTTTATCACAGGGATGATTGTCGAGATTTTGATTTCAGGGATGACATTTGAGCAATCTCTAGCATCGCGTACGCTATCGATTCCAGTGAATATCGCCATTGCTTGGCCGTATGGGGTTTTTCGTGATTGGGTGCTGCATCAAGGTAGTAAGGTGTCACCGTCTTCCTTTATGAAGAATATCTCTGATCTGGTCGCTTATGTACTATTTCAATCTCCAGTTTATGCGGGTATCTTATTCGCAGTTGGCGCATCTACAGATCAAATTGTGACCGCAGTAGCAAGTAACGCTGTTATTTCTTGTGGCATGGGTGTGTTGTATGGGTACTTCTTGGACATGTGCCGCCGTTGGTTCCGTGTTCCCGGTTATTCTCAAAGCATCTAAATGCCCCAGTTTTGCTCAATTTAGTTACTTAGTGAGCAATCGATTCGAAAAGGGCGCTTTTTTTTATGTTTAGCCTTGACCATCAGGCACATAATCATTAAATTAGCGCCTCGTTAGCCAATGATGCTAACCAAAATTTGATTCGGTGAGTTGTCCGAGTGGCTGAAGGAGCACGCCTGGAAAGTGTGTATACGGCAACGTATCGAGAGTTCGAATCTCTCACTCACCGCCACATTCAAGTTTAAAGACGTCTCAGGACGTCTTTTTTCTTATCTGAAGATTATCAAAATCAATTAGTTACAGTCCTGTAGCGTTCCATAATGTTCCACAAAAGCGTTTGTTTTTCGTAATACCTAAAGTAATACCCAGGCCCACGATCTGATGCTAGTATTACTTTAGAGCACTAATTCAGGTATTACTTCGTTGTCAATTTTTCCATCACCATGAGCTATAACTTCATTTAATTTAGATAGTTATCAGTCATAAGTAATACCTAGATTTTTCGGCTATCCAGCTTAGAGCAGGTATTACTTGAGGGATCAAAATGGCGAACAATCTAACGGCAAGGCAAGTCCAAACAGCAAAACCCAAAGATAAGCTCTATCGACTATCTGATGGTGGTAACCTCTACTTCTGTGTGCGTCCCAGTAACTCTCGATCTTGGCAGTTTCGCTACAAGCGTCCAGGTCAGGATCAAATCACCTATCTCTCTTTTGGTACCTATCCTGACATGTCTCTCGCTGAGGCACGAGAGAAAGCCCTCGAAGCAAGGAAGTTGCTTGCCGATGGCATCGATCCTCAATTAGCGAAAGCAGAACAGAAAGCCAAAGCGATCACTGAGCAAAATGCGACATTCAAGTTTGTTGCCGAGCAATGGAAGGTGACAAAAGAGGGGCAGATAAAAGAAAAGACGTTGAATGGGAACTGGCGTAAGCTCGAACTCTACGCTTTTCCAAAGCTTGGTACCATTCCAGTAAGTAAGATCACGGCGCCAATCGCCATCGCGGCTTTACGGACAATTGAATCAAAGGGCTTGCTTGAAACGGTGAAACGAACTGCGCAGTTAATGAATGAGATCATGAACTACGCGGTAAATAGTGGCGTTATCCATGCCAATCCATTGTCTGGCATTCGCGATGTGTTTAAGAAACACAAAGTCGTTCACATGAAAGCACTACAACCGCATGAAATGCATGAGCTTATTCGCACGGTTGCTACAGCCAATATACAGCACGTCACGCGTTTTTTAATTGAGTGGCAGCTTCACACTATGGTTCGACCTAATGAAGCCTCTGGTGCTCGCTGGGAAGAGATTGATATGGAAAATCAGCTGTGGATCATCCCGAAAGAGCGCATGAAGATGAACCGGGAACATGTAGTTCCTCTCACGGCCCAGACTTTGGCAATCCTTGAAGCAATAAAACCGATTAGTGGCCATCGTGAATTTGTTTTTCCATCGAGCCGTAATCCTAAGGTACCTACTGATTCCGAGACCGCCAACAAAGCGCTTGGCAGAATGGGCTTTAAGGATAGAACGACTGCTCACGGTATGAGGGCACTTGCTAGTACCACACTCAACGAAAAAGGGTTTGATGCTGATGTGATTGAAGCTGCGCTGGCTCACACCGATAAGAACCAAATACGCAAAGCTTACAACAGAACCGACTATCTCGACTCTCGACGTCAGCTCATGTCCTGGTGGAGTGAGCATATCGAGAAGTCAAGCTATGGAAGTTACAGTGTTACCGGAGGCAGCTACCTGCAGCAGGTTAACTAGTGGCTGGCTGTATGAGCGGTGGGCCACTCTAGTCGATGGCCAGTAGACATCGATACCAAATCTTTTCAGATATATGTCATCAGAGTGAAATCTACTTATTGAAGAGGTGCCACTATGCCAAATAAACCAATTCGTTTAATCCGCTTAAATGAAGTACTCGCGATGACTGGGTTATCAAGATCTGGTGTGTATCGCTCGATAGATAAACAGCAGTTTCCAAAGCAGGTGTCGCTTGGTGATAGATCTGTGGCCTGGGTTGAGAGTGAGGTTCAAGCTTGGGTGATTGATAGGGTTATTAACCGGTAGTCAGTTTGCTAATGGAGAGCATGATTGCTCTCCATTTATAAAGTTCACAATTTGGAGGGTCCACCTAAATGTTCAAATTCAAGGTCAATAAGTTCTTTAATGAATGCATTTATTTTTTTGTCTTTATTATTTACAAGCCAGTCTAAACGTTTATTAGTTCTCTCTGACATTGATATGCTTCTAGATCTCGTGCCTTTGTTTTTTGATTGAAAATTCCTTTGATTCCAGCTATTTCTCGCTTCTTTTAAAAGTAGCTTCGCAAATGTTAGATCTATTAAACAAAGATAACAAAATTCCGCATAAAGAATATAAAAATAATCTTGTTCATTCACTGAGTTCCATGATAGTTGAATGTTAGGGTATTTCTTTGCGTAGTATTCTTTAAACCATGATGTTTGCTCAGGTATGTCTATATTAAACCATTTACTAAATGAAGAACATTCGTTTTTTGTTGAGGCTTCTTTCCAGGCATCTGCTACCAGCGCTAAAATGTACTCTTGTCCTGCTATATCAATTTCACTTTCTTTAAAAGAAGTTTTAATACAGTCAATAAGTTCTGAAATTGTATTTGGTGTTAGTTTTCGATGTCGGATTAAAGGAATTCTTATTCTATCTCTGTTTCTCAAGAAGGAGGGTAATCTAGGGAAGGTAGTAGTCTTAATAAGTGGCTGGCGTAAGTATTTCGGGTTTAATGCTTTACCTGCATCGTCAATGATTTTGTCATCAGAACGGCATGACCTCAGATACAAAAACTGGTAGCAAAATGCGCAAGCTTTTAGGTTATCTTCCAACCATTGGTAGGCGTCGTTTGGAAGTTGATGCTCTTCGGAAAACTTACTTTTAAGATGTGTAACCAGTGTATGCTTATCATTAAACTGGTGTGGATTTTTACCCAGTTTATTGACTATTTCGGCATTTGAGATCTTGGATAAGAGAGTGCGTAAGTAGCGTTCAGCGTCCTTCAAATCGCGTATACGGTTAAGTATCTTACCACAATTCAACCCCAGGAGCAGGTCTAACTCATGTGCATAAAAGAAACCCTCTCTCCAACTACCTAGCTTTAAATCCATTTGAACATTCCTTCAGGCAAATCAAACTTTTACTACATAAATTTACACTAAGTTAAGCATAAATAACGTGTAATTATCACATAATTATTACGTAATTTTTGAGTAAGGTTTTTTCTTTCTCAATCCTCACTCTATCAAGGATTTCTACTAAAGATGGGTTGTTTATCATGGCTTTTGTTGGAACTGATAACTCCAGAGCGATTTACTCGGTGTTACGTATGTAATTTTGCAATTGCTATAGAAGGGGGAATCTCGTGACAGGATCGCTTCGAGCGTGTTGGTATAGTTATATACATAGCTCTTAGTGAACATACCCTAGTATGATCACGTCACGGTATCGTCACTAAAAAATTAATGCTGTTGATTATCTATGAGTGAAAAACCATAGGTAATGAAAAATGAGCAAGAACCACTACAAGGGACTCCCAATACAGGGGAATGTGAATGACTACCAAACAAGATACTTAGACCGGATTCTATGCACGATTAATCGTGCATGTGATGAAGATAATCGAGTGTATGCAGTGAGGATAGACCTAAAGATACCACAAGCTTCCCAAGAGCTGGATTGCTTGAGTCGAGACGAGCCTGTTAACCATTGTCGATTCAGAGGTAGGCTTATCTCTAGATTTGTAGATTCGCTCAAGGCAAAAATACAAGCAACAGACCAGAGGTATCGTAGAAATAACAAAAGGGTGTATTCAACAAGCGTGAGATATATTTGGTGCAGGGAAAGGGATAGCTCGATAAATGAACATTATCATGTTGTTCTTTTATTTAATAAGGATAGGTATCATAGACTAGGTGACTGGAATAGTAGGGTTAGTTTATCTGGTATGATTATTTCATCATGGGCTAGCGCACTAGGGGTGGATTATGTTAACGCAACCGGTCTAGTACACTTCTCTGACAATGGTGGTTATTATCTATATCGGGATAAATATGAATTCATGAAGCAGTACTCTGACCTATTCTATCGGGTAAGCTATTTGGCAAAAAAAGAAACCAAGCACTATGGGGAGGGAAATAGAAGCTTTGGTTGTAGTCTGCGATAATAAAATAGGCTAGGTTTTCTCCTAGCCTTAACATAGTTAATCCCAAATGGCATCCCAACACTTAAAAACAACATGCACAGGTGCAAACGCTGTTTCTATTACGGTCTCAGTAGTGCCATAAATTAATTCTCCAGCGGCACCGACAATATCCCCATCGCAGATCTTATCGGTGGTATTTGATATTGTTTTCCCTGCGCCATTAATACATGATTCCAGAGGCTTAGATACCAAATCACCGGGGTACCAATGACTGTATTAACTCTGTCTGGTAGTCCAAGTGTTTCACCTGCGGTCTTAGCAAGGGTAGAGCCAATGGTAACAATGCCAATAGGTCCCTTTGCTAGATCTAATGCTCCACGACCAAGAAGCCCGGCACGAGCAGCGACATGGGCACCTACATGATAGTTATCTGCTACTTGTCCCGATGTATGATGGTCGTCCAAGCAGTAGTTAACAAAGTGCTCACAGTTGTTAGTTAGAACGTTGTAGCCTCCTTCACCAAGTTTGTTATGAGCTAGTTCAATAGCTCGTCTAGGGATAGTCGCATGACGTTTGACGCTGATTGGGCAACCCCCACCAAAACAGCCTAATGTATCTTTTGTAACCATGTCGTTGTATGCGTCAAAATGAATCACTATGTCATCACCGATATAAAGCCCATGATGCTTAGCACCAGCGTAACGGGTGTATTGTTGACTGGTATTATTGCTGATGTCGACCACCAGGTGATCGCCAGGTTGTAAATGTTCCATGATAGAAACCTCTCTTAGTTACAGTTCGAGTGATACGAAGTCTTTGTCGACTTCATCTTGGGTGATACCGATATAACGAAGCGTCACGCCTTCAGAGCTATGGCGTAGCATCTTCATTACTCGTCCAAGATCTTTGGTGGATTGGTAGAGGAAATATCCTCGTGTTTTGCGCATGGAGTGGGTACCTAGCGCGATATTGAGTTCTTGCCCGACCTGCTGAAATGCCTCTGAGACCGCACGCCGTGAGAGCGGCTGCGGTGGTCTATGCTTTAGTTGCTGGCATCGGTAGGATTGGAATAGATAGATGTGGTTTGGGTGCTCAGCTCGAATCCTAGCAATATGTTGCTGTGCTTTGGTGTTTAACCGGATGTTCGCCAGCTTGCGCGTTTTGCTCTCACGGATGATAAGCCTGTCACCTTGGATATCTTCAAAGCGGATAGACAGCAAATCGGATATTCGTAATGCCAGGTTTAATCCAATCAGCCAGACATCGGCGAACTGGGGGTGACAACGGATACTCAATAGGTGGCCAATCAGGCGGATAGTATCATCGTCTTTGATCGCTTGGACCTCAGACATAGCCTGCTTCCTTTTTTGTCTGTAGAGGGATGTTTTGGGAAGCACAGAGAGGCCGACAGCACCAAACCCTTATGTAGCAAGGGATCGGAGCTTCCCGTTTTACCAATATGGGAAGCAGCGACATCAGTACTCACGTGTGCCCGTGAAGAGTGTTTTTGAACGAGACTTTAGGTTGGCTTGTAGTTGTGATGGTTTAGTGGCTGCTGACTTTGACTTCGTCGTAGGCGTCCATGTCGACATAAGCGACAAAGTTGCTTTGCCACAATTCGTACAGTTCCGCTATTAAGGGTTCACGTATACTTTGCCATCCCCCATAGCGAGAAAATGCCATTCCATTACCAATATCAAAATCGACATCTCTCTCCAGCTCTGGATAAGGACCATTGAAATAACTAAAGTCGGTAATGTACAAAATGGAGTAATGCGTCCCTTCCACTTTTTGTAGTGCTATCTCGACAGGGTGAAAACCACCATTTGCAGCGCTGTAGCTTTTATCATGAAAATTTAGCGTGATGTGATTACCCAAACCTTGATGGTGAAGGTTTAGCGCTTGGGCCAGGCATTTATGAAATCCCTTCGATACTGGTAAGCATGTAGGGGCAAAACTAATCGTTGATGTTTTTACAGGCATAGGACCTCCTAGCACCGCATAACGGCGCCTTATGTTTATCGATATCGGATTTAAACTGTGGTTTGGGGTGTTCGGTCGATCGTTGAGATGGCAAAAGTATCGAAATCGCCATCACGGAAAGCCTTAAGTAATGCACGTTGCCATGAATGGAACAGCGCTATCACTTCCGGTCGGTTCAGTTCACACCGCTCAATATCAGGTTGATAAAACCATTGGTGATTTAAGTTAAAATAGAGCTCGACCTCCAATTCCGAGCTTGAGTCGTCAGGAAACGAAAAGCTGGTCATGGTAGTAATCTTCCAAACATGGCTATCGTCTAGTCGAGTTAAGTGGATCTCAATAGGGTGTGGTCCGGTTTGATTAACGTGATAGTCGTAATGGCGAAAGTTAAGAGCAATTCGTTTTGAGTGCTCGGGAAGGGCAGCTAGGCTTATTGACGCGACTAAATACTGCTGTAGCTCTGGTAATAAAGATACACAGCCATATTTTGAATTGATGCTGTTCATATCCAGCCCCTTTCTGCAAACGAGACACAACTTTCACCGACCACGATATGATCGAGTACCCGAACGTCAATGAGTGATAAAGCCTCGCTGAGCCTTTTTGTAATGCGCCTGTCCGCACTTGATGGTTCCGGATCTCCTGAAGGGTGGTTGTGGGCAAATATCACGGCGCCAGCATTGCCGTTGAGCGCTGCTTTAACTACTTCTCTTGGATACACGCTAGCGGCGTCGATAGTGCCAAAGAACAGCTCTTCAAATCGTATTAGCTGATGTTGATTATCAAGCAGCATCAGCGCAAACACTTCTCTGTCGTAAGAACCAAGTTTGAGTTTCAAATATTCCTTTACGTTGTTTGGATTAGTAAACGTCCCTTCGCGTTTGTACTTCTGCGCAAGAGCCTCTGCTGCCGTTTCAAGTAGCTCGTTCAAACTCGACGGCTGATGGGGTGGGTAGGGTGTGTTTCGCATGATATGCCTCCTAAAATAAACAGTGGTAACGATTCACTTTGATGACATATATCTGAAAGGCTTTTGAATGAGGGTGCAATCTGGAGGGGCGCTCTGTCTAAAAATTTAATGGCGGACTCCTGTTATGACGAATAACAAGGAGAACAACCCATGAGATTTCTAAAACTAAAAGAAGTAATGGAAAAAACAGCATTAAGCCGTTCAGCGATTTACCGAAAAATGAATGATGGTGAGTTTCCAAAATCCATCAGCTTAGGAGATAGGGCTGTAGCTTGGGTGGAAGGTGAGGTCGATGAATGGATGGAGGAGTGCTTACAACAACGATGAATTTTGAATTACTGGAATGCCTCCAAGAGCAAATTCACCGTACCACTACATTGACGCCATCTCAGAAGAAGCAGCTTGAAGAGTTCAGCCGCAAAACTCAGAGTGTACAAGTTACTCCTAAAGGGCGTGGCGTTGTCTACCGCATTCTAGATATGGATGTCGTTAAAGTCACACTGGATCAGTTGGCACCAAATCAAAACGTGTCTCCATCTGCTCCGCAAAGAGCTATAAACATAGCCTCCACACGCAGCAGCAAACAAGGAAGAGTAGGTCACAATGTCACCTATGTGCTGGCTAAAACGGTTGCAAATCCGCTATGGGAGGTTGCTGGAATACTAACTGAGCACTTAAATATAGCGACAGAAGAGTTTGGCGTTTTTTCCCTTGAAGTGGGTGGAGAAAGAAACAAGAACCTTCAAACTCATCATTCTATTTGACTGGTGGAAAACCAAGCATTGTTTGACCGTCTAGATTGGCTACCCAGTAACGAACCCACTACCGTTATTTGGTACCGAGGGCAGCTACACAACAAACTGATTGATTGGCTATCGGTGCCTGAAAGAGCACCGATGGTCTACTTTTTTGCTGACTATGATGGAGTCGGGCTAAATAACTTCCGGCGTCTGAAAGAGAAGCTAGAAGAAAGAGCAGAGTTTTGGATGATGCCTAACTGGAAGGGGCTTTTGAACCATTATGGACAAAATGGTCTTAGGGTTGATACCTCTCGGGAATTTGAATCTTTCGAGCGAAACAGCCAAAGACTTTTAGATCAATCCCCTGCGCTGCGAGAGCTGGTAACGGAAATGAAGAAGTATGGCTTAGCGTTGGAGCAAGAGGCTACCTGGTTGAGTGACGCGTACATGCATTGTGAAGAAGGCAAACAAGAGTAGAGTGCCTGAATATGGAATAAGCGTTTAATCTCATAATGAAACAACAATCATTGTTCATTCCCCAATTTTCCCATATTCTCTCACTATCAATTCTGATGAATTAAACCAAAATGAGATAACACTCTGAATGGTAGACCAAATTTTAACCTTGAAAGAGGTGGCTGCTTACCTAAAGTTGGCCGAAAAAACTGCATACAGATTAGCAAGCGAAGGAAAGCTACCGGGCTTTAAAGTCGGTGGTTCTTGGCGCTTCAAGCGTGAAGACTTAGATGCATGGATCAATACGCAAATCCAACAAACTGATCGGTGAGGCTCTCAGTGGACCAAGAGATTCAGAAGGCAAAACTAAGCCAACTGCTTGTGCAGTTAAGAGCGGAGCCGAAAACGGCAGAAGTCATCTTTGATGAGCACCAAGAACTATGGCGTACACTAAACTTCAGTCAAGCTCAAGTGGGGCTGTGGCTTGCTTCATTGCGAGTCGACAACGAGATTAATTATCCAGGCGCAGATTACAACGTCACACCGGATATTTCTTCGCACCTCATTGAGTTGTTGCAGAAAGCCGGTGGGCGAATGCCTTTGGCGCAAGTGTTGAAAAAGCTTCCTGCTGGGGTTGTGACCTCAGAACAACAAATTCGCAAATTGGTGCAGCAGCACAGCCAGCTTCAAGTAAAAGGGCCATTTTTGGTTCTGGAAAATTAATTGCTGCATTCAACTCAAATGATTATTAGAGAACAGATTTTAAGAAGACATCATGGCTAAACAAAAAAAGATAGACCCAACCATTGCGCTCGATGAGCAATTTCAAACGCTGGTGGCGCAGCATGGCGAGTTCACTCAGCCATTAGTAGAACTGCCGGAGCATGAGTTTGCCAAAGCAGGCCTTATTCAAGGATTGGTCGAGGGGAACTTGACGCCACCAGTGATGCTGGTTTCCCTGCTTGAAGGTCATTGGGAATATGCTGCTGATACAGCAAAGTTTGATGATTTGGCTTACCAGCTGTTAAGTGATGTTGAAGGAGACTGGCCTGTTTTTGCCGTCGTGGCAGATGGTAGTAACCATCGTATTCTTGCCCTTTTCGGTGCAGATGGTTCAGACGGCACCCATGGAGTTGATGCACTCCCAACACTGGAAGAGCTGCGTAATTTTGACCGCCTGGAACGCGATCCTACGTTTCGTTGGTCTATGCGAGTTTATACCCGTTTGATGCAACGCTTTGATGCATTTCATGAAAATGTCTATCGCGTTACCAAAGATAAGGTGAACGATAAAAACGACATCATCGAAGAAGTGGCTAAATTGCTATTTCTGGAGAGCTTCCGCGTACACCACGATGAAGATCTTACCTTTAAAGATGAAGCCGGTAATACGTTACGTTTCCGTGATGTATACGACTGGGAGTATGTCGCCAAGAATGGTGATAAAGCAGTAGAACAAATCAAAGCTGCGTTTGAAGAATTTAAAAGCCATGAAGACTATGTAGTGATCTCAGACGATGGCTCACGCAACGCTATTTTTGGTAAAGACACACATTTGCGCCTCTCAGTGGCCAAAAACTACCAAGATTTGCTTGAAGCCATTCAAAACTTGGGGCCAGTCAAAACCAACGATGGCAAAACCGTGAAAGAGCAAGGCACCTTGGGTGATGTGTCTGGGGATTTGCTCGGTCGAGTTTTTGATGTATTCCTGCGAGCCAACTTTGAATCCAAAGGCGGCCTTGGCGTATACCTCACACCAAACCCAGTGAAACAAGCCATGCTCGAAATCGCGATGCATGATATTGACGATGACGATGAAATGCGCTCGCGACTGGCCAATGGCGATTTTCGTTTTTGTGACCCAACCTGTGGTTCCTTTGGTTTTGGCTCAGTGGCACTGAGTCAGATTGATAAATGGATCGACTTTAAGCTGGTCTTGGGCGACGACAAAAAACAAGAACTTAAACAACAGCTTCGCGACAATGCCTTTACGGGCGCCGATGCTGCACCGCGCATGGTGATGTTGGCTCGCGTCAATATGGCGTTGCAAGGGGCGCCCAAAGCACAAATTTTCTATACCGATAACTCGCTCACGACTCAAGCTCTGAAGCCAAATAGCTTTGACCTTATTTGTACCAACCCGCCATTTGGTACCCCTAAGTTTGGTAAAGACAAAAAAGGCCAAGAGTCGAAAAAGAACTATGAAGCCAATATGGAGCAAGTCCTTGGTGGCTTTCGCCCTGCTCAAAAAGTCGTTGATAGCTATAACGCTTACTACGACCACTTAAAAATGAAGTGGGTAGATACCGGCGATTTAGAGCTTGATGAGCATGGCAACCCCAAATGGGCGGGTTACCGCACAGATTTGCGCCGAACTGGCGGTACCGACAAAAAGCCAGTTTACAGTCTGCAGCCTAGCCCAGCCGGTTTGGCACTTGGTAGCAAACCTGATGGTAAAGGGAACTGGCAGCCAGTGAGCTCCACCATTGATCCCGCTGTGCTGTTTATCGACCGCTGCCTGCAACTGCTTAAACCCGGTGGCCGTTTAATGATTGTCTTACCTGATGGCATTTTATGTAACTCAGGCGACCGTTATGTGCGCGAGTACATTATGGGCAAGAAAGATGAGCAAACTGGCGAATTTGTCGGTGGTAAAGCCATCGTTAAAGCAGTAATTTCTCTGCCAAGCGACTGCTTTAAGCTCTCTGGTACAGGCGCAAAAACCTCGATTTTGTATTTGCAAAAACGCCACGCCAACCCAGACCAACCCGAACAGTTTTTACCTGAGCCACAAACCGACGTGTTTATGGCGGTAGCCGAAACCTTAGGTTATGTGGTGAAAAACAATATCGAAGACTATAACGCCGGCGTTGCTAATGATCTGGATACCATTGTTTCTGCTTATAAGCGGGGTGAGTGATTATGCCTGCATCCCTATTTAACCGTATAAAACCAGATGAAATAGCAGATAGGCTCGACGGTGAATATTACTCAAGAGAGTTATTAGAAAACGAGGATAAGCTTGGACGTTTCAACCAAGTTACACTTGAGAGTAGTGTGACCAATGCTCGTAATGCTATTTCTGATCTTACGTCGAATGGAAGCTTTGAGTTTTTGCGGGGTATAGAGTTTAACGACTCGAGTGGCATTCCTTACATTCGAACTCAGAACCTGATGGAAGGCTACATAGATGGCGCGGATGTCATTTACGTGGATATTAAATGCAAAGAGATGGTAGCAAAGTCACTATGTGAAACTGGTGATTTAGTTGTTTGTCGGAAAGGTAAGGTTGGTGCTGCAAGTGCCGTCTCAGTTGAAATGAATGGTGCAGCAATCAGTGAAAACGTCACAAGGTTTCGCCTTCAGGATAACTATGATGGAGACTTTCTCGCAGCATTTTTAAACTCGAACCATGGAAGAATGAGGTTTTTAAGGGAGGCCACTGGCGTTATTCAGAAATGGATTAACAATGAAAAGCTGCGACAGATTAAAGTTGTTCGAATTGAGCCTCAAGCAGAAAAATACATCGGGGATAAAGTTCGCCAAGCCGAGCAACTGCGCGCTTGGGCTAAGCTTTGTAGAGGAAAAATCAACGATTATTTTGACGGGTTATTTACTGGGATTAGTTTAACTAAGCCAGAGCATCACCATACGCGAATATCTTTAGATATTTTGGTTCCTCGTCTAAATGCAGAGTATTACTCAGACCACTACACTCAAGTCGAAAAGGGCTTGTTAGATCGATTCGGAAAGCTGACTACACTTGGTCGTTTAGCACCTACCGTTAGAGCAAAGATAAAACCGTCGGCTGACTGCATATATAAAGAAATAGGCGATCTTGATGTAGGTAAAGGAGCCTTTAGCTCTGGGACTTTCTATAAATATGGAGAGGCCCCTAATAATGCCCAGAGGGTATTTGATGAGGGGGATGTGGCTGTTTCTACGCGGAGGCCTAACAGAGGAGCGATCGCAGTTATAGAGGAATCATCGAGCACAACTTTTTATTCTGTATTCCTAGCTAGGTTGAAGCCTAAAAACAAAAACTTCGGATATTGGCTCAAAGAATTTTTGAGGCACGACGCTGGTAAATTACTTCTGCTCCAACGATGTACGTGGACGACATACCCTGTAATTTCTGAGGATGACATTGAAACTATACCAGTTCCTGAGATTCCTAATGATTGGGACTTCGTAGCTCGTTTATCTAAGCAATCCGTTGAATTGGAGGCGTTTGCAACGAATCTAACTAGAAGTGCCAAAACCCTAGTCGAAGGCCTAATTGAAGGCCAACTCACCGAACAACAACTTATCCAAGCCCAGCAGGCCTTGGACGATGGCGATAACAGCTTAGACCAAGCGATTTTAGGCAAACTTAGTAACGAAGGTTACGCCATTGAAGGTTCTACTCTACTGTTTAGTGATCTTGATGAGTTGTACCGCTTGTTAGAAAGTGCCACTCAAGCCGAGACTGAGGAGTAGCTATGGTGGCGAGTAACATGGATGGTAACACGCAAGTCAGTAACCTGTTATCCCACGACATCGCCCGAAGCGGTTGCCAGTTACTCAACCAGCTTTGGTCCTGTGGCGGGTTATCAGGCGATAAAGCCGCAGAGTTATTGACAGCCATTCCTACGCTAAAAAAGCTGTTACAGCCGATTGTGGCTGGCGATACAGATGGTGATGCAAAGGGAGAGAGCTACGCCTATTGCCTAAGCGCCTCTTTGCTTGATGCTTATAATCAACTCAGCCAACTAGGTGAATGGCAATTAGCACTTCTGGGGTTAAACCCAGAAGTGCGCGCACATTGGCTTAATTTAGCCGCTGCCCGCTGTCGCGAGGCGGGCGCCATGAGTGACCCGCAGGTGTTAGTAAAGCTTATCCAGCAACTGGGCAATGCCAGCGAATGGGTGTTCACGCAGCTGGAAAACGCGAGTAATACCCCAGGGGCTGCGCCACAAATTGCCGCGGGCCCTTTGGCGCAACTAGAGCGAGATTTACTCGGCCACAGCCTAAACGACAACGCCGCTATACCGGCGTTATGCCGCATATTACGTGCCTGTTTTAGGTTGCACACTTTGAGTGAACAAACCGAAGCCTTAACGCCAATCCAACTGGTCGATATTAGCGCAAAACAGCTTGCCGACAACTGGTGCCAAGGTCGATTGCTGGCACTGCCGGACACTTTGCTTAGCGAATACAGCTTCAATCATCCGCTCAAACCCAATGCTAACTGGTTGTTGGTGTCTCGTCCTGTCAATGATGAGGCAAAGCTTATTGAGCGCTTCGCCCACCAGCCTTGGTGGTTTTTATTAAGCCTAGTGAGCTTTGTGCAAGATGCGTGGGCCGCCGAGCAGCGCGGCGGTTTATTGCTGACTCTGCCCGCCGGACAAAATGCCTTTTCCCCAGCTCAAGTGAACGTGGAGGTGCAAGGCATTGATGGTGATGAAGTCAGCCTAGGTAATTTGGCCGAGTTTTTAATGCAGTTGCTGGGCGAGCTAAATATCGCACTTTACCCCGCGCTAACGAATAGCGCAGAAGATATGCAGCGATTGAATCGTGCACTTAGCCCATTAATTGCCGAGTTACTGGCAAACAAAATTTGGCAGTTCACTGAAGCAGGGCGAGGCGAACCAGGTCATTACCGTATTCACCCCGATTTTAGCGATGCCTGTTACAGCCTGCCGCTGGCGCCGCTGTTTGGCTATAAAAGCCAACATTTGCAACAGGCGATTAAGCAACTGGCCCAAACCAGCTATGCCAATAAAAAATGTGCCAGCTCGGCTAACAGAATAAACAGTTAAAGGATTTTCGTGATGAGTTTTGAATTAGATGATGTCGTCGTCGATAAGCTAGCCAAGCAACACCGCTGGGCAGCGACGGGTGTGTCGGACTATCCACCGCGTGATCCATTGGTTGGTCAAAGCCGCTTTTTTAAGCGCTTTCAAACCTTTTTACACACGGTTGACCATGACGATGATCGCTTTGCCCATGTATTTGCCGTAGAGGCGGAGTGGGGGCGTGGTAAATCTCGTTTAGGCCATGAGCTGGTGGCGCAAATTAACGACTGCTCGAAAGGTTGGTTTGTGCGTGACGACCAAGGCCAATTACATGATCAGAAACTGTTCACTGTTGAAGAACAAGATAAATACTTAGCTCTCTATATTCGATACTCACAAGTGGAGTCAAAGTACCAACAGGCAGATAACTGGTTTGCCTTTGGCTTGTATCAGGCGCTATTGCCACTGGCGACCCAATCCTTTGATGGCTCCATTCAAAGTGAAATTGCTAAACAGGCCTATGAGCGTTTAATGCCGTTCGGTTTTAAATCTGAGTTGCTGGCAGACGCTTTGCAGTTAGACGTAAATCATAGTGAGGAAGAGCTCTACACTGATCCAAACTTGGTGGTAAGTTTAGTTCAAGCCGCGTACGAATTATTAAAACGCTTTGGTGTGCAATATGTGTTAGTTGTGCTCGATGAACTTGAAACCGTCGCTGAAGCTGCCACCTTTGGTTTGGAAGATGAACAAGACAAACGTCTTGATGGCCAAGCCATTCGTTTAATTGGTAAAGCAATTAAGCATGAAGACCCTCGTCGTAAGTTGCCTTGGTTGCGTTATGTAGCTCTTTGCTCGCCACTTTTGGGTCAGGAGCTACGTGAAATTCAATCAGTGGCGCGCCGCTTTGAATTGGTCGAACTTGAGCACAATGCGTTTGCCGATGTGTCAGACTATGTCGCCAGCCTACTAAACGATGGCAAACTGGGTTTTGATTACCCAGCAGGTTTGGTGGAAGCCGTTTATGCCATGAGTGGTGCTAACTTCGGTTGGTTTAACGTGGTCATGGCCAATGTGGATGCGGTACTTAGCCAATATCAACAAGCGGACCGCAGCATTAATGATGTGGGTGAATTGTTTGAAGCGGTGTTGGCTGGCTCTGGCCGTGTGGCCAACCACGTGCTCGATAAGGGCGCCATTGAAGGGATTCAAACTCGCGATAGAGCCTTATTAGGCCAGTGCCGCAGTTTGCTTTATGGCCAGCTACCTGTGCGTTTGCCTGAGGTGAAGCAAGCAACGGAACTTTTGGCACTGAAAAACGAAGACCAAGAGCCGATAGCCGCACACTATCGGAAACTGAGCATCGACCGCTTGCAGTGTCGCCAAGCGCTAGAACAAGCTAAATTTCGCCGCGACAATGATGAATGGTACTACCCTGCGGTAGACCAAGCGCTCAGTTTAGACACCTTGCTGGATAACCTACGTACGTTCTCGATTAAAGAGCAGGCTGCCAGTGGTGATAAAGGTGCAGTGTTATTGCCGCTGTCTAAAGGTGAATTTAAGTACTTATTGAGCTTACTGTACGATCACCCCGCCATTGAATTTGCCGCAGATGCCCTATGGCACAAGTTGGTCGGAGAAACCGCCGAGCTAGATGCCAGCGAAGCGACCCACATTGGCCCGAGCGTGGCCATGTTATTACGTTTGGATTTACGCTACCGAAGTGCACAACAGAACTCGTTGATCTTTAAAGAACCAAGCATGGGCGATGGTCACGAGCAGGCGATGGCGGCGCTGAGTAAACAAAGCAGCCAAAAGCCAATCATAAAAGCGTTAACCCGAGTAACTGGCTTTGTGCGTTTGCTGGACAACAACTGGGGCTATGACGAGAGCCTGTTGGACAACAAAGAAGGGCAAGACGATGCGCCACTGGCGATTCTAACCGAACCGCGAAGCCGCCAAGGTGGCCTATTCACACTGGAAGGGTTTAAGTTGCACCCAGAAGGTAAAGCCTTGTTTGCATGGGTGAGCAACCTAAACGAGTTGGAGAATCTTCATTCTTTTTCCACCGCATACTGCCGTAAAACTGGACGTATGCCGGTACTGGCACTAACGGCCTCTGCGCATTTAATGGAGCAATATAGCCGTCTAGAAGAAAACAACGAATTGCGCGATGCGATACTACTGCACTACGTGAACCCAAGTGAAGCGGACCAGTTAGAGCGTATTGGTTTAAGTGTGGAAGTTTGCCACCAACATGGCGTGTCTTTGTGTCCCGAGAGTTTCACCGCTAAGTTCAACAACAAGCTGCATGCTCTGAGTACTTTTGCCAACGAGGCAATCCATAAATGGCGCCAGCGTTTGCAAAAGGCTGGTTTAATTGCTTGGCCACTAAAAGTGGACGGCAAGCTATCGCAAAATGATCGCGAACTGTTGTTCAAAGGCTGGTATCAGCTAGCTATCGCACACCCAGAACTTAACGGTGTGCTGGATTTACAACAGCAGCATGGTGTGCCGGTGGATGAGCTCAGCGGTTTGCTGGACAAACTCAAAGTGCCAGGCAGCTATATGGCGAAGGGTTATACCGCTGATGAGCACGCTGGGTTGTTTACAGAACTAAATAATGTACAGCGCAGCCAAGCACAAATCCCGCTGTTTTTAGCGCGTATTGCTCACCCAAACAAACAGCATAAATGGCATTTCGAACGCTTTAAACAGCAGTTCTATTTTGCCTATGTCGCTGAAACCAATATTACCGCCATAAGCGTGTTTAAAGACTGGATGTGGTGGTGTGGTGAGCTGAATTTGCTCACTTTAGCCAATCCAACCGAAAAACAAGCGATTTGGGAGAGCTACCCACGTTCCCGTTTAGGTAGTGCGATTAGCGAGGCGAAAAACTGGTTCAGTGGTAACGACCAAGACAGTTACAAAGCCAACGTAGAAGTGATGAGCCGCGTGTATGGCTATGGCCGTATCAATGAAGTCTTTGCGCCGGAAGGTAATAACCAATTCGGTTATGCCACGGTAGAAGCCAAAGAACAGTTGGAAAAAGCACAAACACTCTTTAGTGTTCTTAAGCAACAAGAAGAACAGCTGGAAGATATTAACCAAGTGGGTGAGGCTCATATTTTAGCTGGGCTTGTTAATAAGCGCGCTGAAGTGTTGGACTTAGTAGCCAAAGTTAAGCCATTGAACAGTAGCAAACCTACGCTTAAAGATGCGCATATTCTGGATTTGGAAGACAAAGGCACTTCGCTTTACCAGCGAGTTGAACAGGCTTGCTTATTTGCTGAGTTTGTTGAACGAAGCGCTGAGCGCATCAGCAATCGGATCTCAGACCTAATCAATGATGTTGACGCAGATTGTGTAACACTCAGCCATTTTCCTAAAAGTTTGTATACCAATACATTGCGCACGGTTGGGCATATTTTGGATGGTGCTTTAAAAGAGGACGCCAGTAGCGCGACGGGGAAAAAGGAGCAGCAGGCGGGCAGTGATACCTTATTGCACTACCTGCGCAAACTCGATTTGGGTAAAGCGCAAGATAAACTTTCTGCTCTTGCTACTGAAGTCGGGTTAAATCTGCACACAGAACAGCAGTTACCGATGGCTGAAATCCAAGGCAGTATTTTATCCAGCTACCGAAATTGTAAAGAGCGCTTTGAGAAGCTGATCAATAACTTAGATGAGCAAAGCCAACGTGCTCAAAAACTACAGCAACTGCTCAGTAGTGCAACTGCTGCGTATGAATATGCTGATGATATTGCTGAACTTCCCAAACTGGTAATGAAGTTGCAATTGATTGAAGACGCAATTGCTGATTTACCTGTTGATGCTGAAAGTAAACGTCAAAGCATGCAAGCCAGTTTGCGCAATGGTCAGTTCACGGGATTACGTGATTTGCCGGAAGAGCTGATGAAATCGGCACGTGGACAAATTGCGCCTATTCAAGGTCGACTGAACAATATTGAAAATAACCTTGCAGCTGTAAAACGCGATGCCATCGTTCAGGTAAATAGTTGGTTGCCTCTATTAAAACCACTACTGGTTTCGCAGCAGCAACCACTACCTGCTGAGTTAACACTCGCCGATGTGGACAAATTAGGAGTCAGTGAGCTTGTGATGGTGTGTGATAAAACCCTATCAGATTGGCAAAGCCAAGGTGAAGCGATTTTACAAGGCACTGGGCTAACGCTGGCAGAGTGGCAGCCGGTTTATGAGGCGCTAAGCCAAAATCAAGAGCCGATGTTAACTCCTGAGCAGCGACAAGGTTTAGTTGATAAAGGCATCGTCAAAATGCGCTTAACCTTTGCTGCGGTATTGTAGAGGTCATGCGATGAGTTTTTATTTGTCGTCGGCATTGGCTAGCAATCGTAAAGGGCGCTTTTTACAAACGGTTGCGGGAGCAATACCACTCGACACGGAGTGGCTTAGCTCGCCACCAGCCAAAGGTTTGTTGTTGGTGCAAGCTGAAGAGTTGAACGAGAAACAAGCCTTAATTGGCTTGTTTCAATGGGCGATGCAAACGGGTTGTTCGGCTTTAGTTATTAACCCGCAGCTTGAACAGCATGTTGAGTTTGCCGCACTGCAACCAGCGCTGGATTGGACATTTGCACCAGCTAGCCTGATCTCTGAAGACGCAGGATTAACGGCAGTACTGGCAAGTGAAACCAACCAAGCCGTTGTTGGATTTGTTGGTAGTGCAGATCAGAGGCAGCATATGGTAGGCGATGTTGTACATACTCGTTATGTCCGAAAACATAGCAACAGTGGTTTGTTTGCAGTCACGACGTTGCCTTTGTGGTCGCTAAATCTGCTTGATCATACTGAGGCTTTAGTAGGCTGGTTAAACTGGTTCGTTGATCACGCGGGCGTCGCAACACCGGTTGCTGAGGAAAAAGCAGAATTGGCGGCGTATTTGCCCGACAAGTACGACTTGGTTGTCCTGTTGCTGCTTTATGCTGGACACGGTAAGAGCCTGGCAGCACTTGTTGACAATGACACAGTTAAGTTGATGTTTGATGTAAATAGTCTTGATGCCATCAAGCGAAGCGAAACATTGCAGCTGCATGGTTTTATCAACGAAACAGGATTAACTGAATCGGGCAAAGCCAGCTTACAAGCCTCGCAATATTGGGCTTATGCACCGCTACTCAGCGAGCAGTTAGATACGGGAGCGCTATAAGCATGAATGAAAATAAAACAATGAATTTAGCGCAATCACTTGCCATAGACAGTCAGCTTCGTTTACCAGGCAGTGCGGGGCGTTTACTTAAGCAAATTCGCGATATTGAGCAGGTAGCACCACTGTTTCGTGATGCTGGTTTAGTTAAGGCTGTTCCTAAGCCTACGGTAGTGAATTTAAGCGTGGCGGGTATCGCCACTAAATCGTGCCTAGATAAAGCTCTGGGGGGATTTATTTATGCCAGCGCAGCTGTACGAACAGATTTATTGATAGAAGAAAACAAGGTCAGTACTTCTGGTAGTGATTCAGTATCTGAACTGGATGATATTGATTTCGAAGCGCAACGAAAGCGGCTTGACCTGATTGAAGTTCGCCAGGCGTATCAGCTGGTTGAGAAACAACTGTTGAGCCAAGAGCGCTGTGATTTAATTTTACTTGATACCCCACTGTTCTTAGCGCGCGATATGGCGCCACTGGAGCGGAATGTTCGCCATAAGCAGGAATATGACAAAACCAAGCGAGCAATAGAATCCTTTTGGCAAAACCACCGTGCAAAGCTGTTCCCATGGAATAAGACAGGGGTGGTGTTAGCAAGCATTTTGGCCGAGCGTTTTAGTGCAATTGTGAGTATTGCCAAACAAGATTTACGTTCTGAGCAAGGGCGAAAGCAGATTTTAGATTCGGACGGTTTCTCTAGTGAGTTAATGCAAAATCTGGCTGGACTGGACGAAAGCTTGGTGGGTGTTGGGGACTTACGTTTTATTAATGGCATTTTAGGCAACTACTCGCGGACCATTGCGTTTCGTTTATCAGAACAAGAGAACCGCATAGAACCAAGTGTCGAAGCGAAGCAAGGCCTGATTGGCTTTCATTTTCGCAGCGCGCGTGGTGGCCAAATCAAAATGGTGCAGCTAGCTGGTGATGAACCTGATTGGCAGAGCGCAGATCTTGATTTAGTGGCATCTCGATTGATGGTGCTTGATATGCAGAACAAAGGCAATGCCATGCCTTTGCCGCAATTACTAGGCTATCAGCAGCTCGGCATTTTGCCGAAGTTTGCCAAGTTTTACCGTCAAGGTTTGCACGGTGCACTTAAGAATAATGATATTGAAGCAGGCTGGTTGGCTGGCTTGGATGAGGGATTGAACAATGGCTTATAAAGTTTTGGGTAAATTAGTCGGTAATACCGGCGATGCCAGCCAGTTAACTATGGTGGTGCAAGATTCGTTTTCAGTGCGTCGTGGTGAATTTGTGCGGATTATGCACCAAGAGCGTAAAGACGAGGGGCAAGTGGCCGTATTAGGTCGTGTAACGAAGATCAGCCGAACTAATATGCTTTACAACGCAGGTTTTGGTGATGGCGTGACTGAGCTTGAGTTGTTGCCAGGCGCGAATGTGACTGGTGAGAACATGTTTGCGCAGGTAGAGCTGGTGGGATACCGCGATCCTGTTTCTCGTCAGATTAAGATCCCGCGTCGCCCGCTTAATCCCGGTACTGCAGTTGAAACCGTTGATTTTCAGTTTTTGAGTGACTTTTACGAGTTCAATGAGCACTTCAGTTTGCACCTGGGTAATTTGGTTGGTTACGACAAAGGTGAAAATACGGTTCCGGTCTTTATTGATGTAAATAAGCTAGTGACTGAGCACATGGCTGTGCTAGCGATGACAGGCTCAGGTAAGTCGTACACAGTTGGCCGTATTATTGAGCGCTTGGTTGCCGTTAACAATGGTACTGTTGTAGTGTTCGACCCTCACGGTGAATACGGCAAAGCTCTGGCTGGTGGGAATCTGCAATTTTCTAGCCTTTTGGATGCAACAGACGATAAGCGCGATCAAGAAGCATTGCCTCTGATTAAACATACTTTTGAAAAGTTACAAGCTGCAGGTGCGGGCATTAAAGTTTTCTCGCCACAGCATGAATCTTTTAAACACAAATATGCCAGCAAAAACACACCACTGGCGCTTCAATTCGACCATTTTGAAATGGACGATATTGCCGAGATCTTACCTGGGCTAACCGAGCCGCAACAACGTGTGTTGGATGTGGCTATTCGCTATTGGCGCTCAGTGGATAAGACAGAACCACGTGATATTAACCGCTTACGCTACTTCTTAGGTGATGGTATTGAAGAACTTAAAGAGTGGGATGATCTCTCTGAAGCGGAAGCCAAAGCCTTGTCAGGTCGAAGCGCTGCTGTTGCCTCAATGAAGCTCTCTCGCGTGCTTAATGAAGCTCAAAGCTTTTACAGTGCAACGATGGCTGAGCCAACTGACATTTATAAAATGGTCGGTCGTCCAAGTAACCAACAAGGCCGGTTGGTCGTTGTCGATTTACAAGGCTTGAGTGATACCGCTAAGCAAGTTGTTTGTGCTCTGCTCTCCAGTGAGATTCTAAAAGCGGCTTCAAGCAAAACAGACCCACTTCGCCCTTGCTTTATTGTGTACGAAGAAGGCCATAACTTTGCGCCAGCTGGTGGTAACGCAGTAAGTCATCGGATCATTAAGAAAATTGCCGGTGAAGGTCGTAAGTTTGGTGTCGGTTTTGGCATTGTGAGTCAGCGCCCATCCAAATTGGACTCAGATGTTACCTCTCAGTGTAATACGTTGATTACCATGCGTTTGAAAAACCCAGACGATCAGCGTTTTATTGCCAAAGCTTCCGATATGGTCAGCAAGGCCGACCTGGATGAGTTACCGAGTTTATCAACCGGTGAAGCTTTAGTATGTGGTCGTTCTATTCCGGCCCCATTACTTGTTAAGGTCGGTAGCAAGGCACTTATTCATGGCGGTGAGTCTCCGGAAGTATTGCGAGTTTGGGGTTCATTTAATGGCTAATCTGCCCATGCCAGCGCTTGCTTGGGTAAGTGAAGCGTTTCCTCTTATGACTAGCGGAGCATTGTTGGACCAAGATGTGCTGGTCCATAGTCTGGGGTGCAGTGTTTGGAATACGTTTGGCCATGAGCAATCTTATATGGCAGTAGTGGAGTGCCCAGCACCGGGCACTTCTGGAGCCGATATTCGTTCAGATTCAGGCTGGTTTGATAAAAATGCATCAACACCAATGTGTTTAATTGAGTTTGAGCGCTTTGATGGCACTTCCCGAGGCCAGCAAAAGCTTGAAGAGAAATTGAAAAACTTAATGGAAGCAGCTCAACGTTGGGACCATTCACCGAAAAGTTTGGTGCTGAGTGCTTGGAGTCAGGGGCTTGTGAACGCCCCTGATACGCAAAAACTTAAAGAGATCTGCCGCTCAGGGTTTACTTCATCCGCGGGAACCCAAGTAAGGGCATCGAACGATGTTGAAGTCGTGTTTAGCCGTTTCCAGTTTGTTAAAAATCTAAACACTATCGCTTTGGATAGAATTCACTACGAGGTGTTGATATGAATGTAAAATCAGCACACTTTTTACCAGGTACGAACAAGCGATTAGGTGATAAATACCTATTGCTCGAATGTCTTGGTGATGGCAGTCATGGCTGGGTATGGCGTTCTGAGCGCTTAAATGATGGTCAGATTGTTGCTGTAAAAATACCTAAAGATATAACGAGGGAAGATCGTCAGCTTGCTGAAGGTAAAGAGTTATTGCAAGTCGAGCCTCACGATAACATTGTACAAATTTTTGATATGGGCCGAATCGATAACGAATGGTTCTATATTGAAATGGAGTATTTCCCTAGTCAGACTTTGGCACAAAAACTTGACGATCGACAGCGCAATTTTGGCCAAACCTATGAAAGGTTGTTCAGAATTTATCGACAAGTGCTATGTGCTGTTCAGTATTTGTCTGAATTGCCTGTCCCCATCTCACATGGAGACATAAAACCGCATAACATCCTTGTTGGTGAACGTGATCTGGTTAAATTGACCGATTTTGGTAGTTCTGCGTTACCGGAAGAAATATACGTTCGTACTCGGGAAAACGGTGGAACAGTGTTGTATTCCGCACCTGAGTTTTCCAACGTGGATAGCCGTAAAGGGAGTTTAGAAGAGCTATTGCTCGGGGATGTTTATAGTTTAGGTGTTTTACTATATCAGCTGCTGACGGGTAAGTTGCCGCATGATACACCAGCCCAAGTCCAGCGCCATGCACCTTTCAAGCGGCCTACCGAGATTAATAGTTCTATCCATGCGGATTTGGAGCAAGTCGTACTCACGTGTATGCAAAAAAGGCCGGAGGAGCGCTTTTTAACTATCTCGGCTTTGATGTCTGCATTCGATGCAGCGACCCAGAAACAGTTGAAGATTGGAGCTACCGCTCCTGTTTTTCAGGAAAAACCAGATCAAGATTGGTCGAGTGCGGTTCTTGAGGCGATGGCTGAACAGTCATACAAGAAAGCGGCTCAGTTAGCGTCTCAAGAATACAGCCGCAGCAAGGATCTTCAAGCTCTCCACCAGCAGTTGATAGCGTTGTACCGGGACAATAGGCTCTTCGACTTTGAAAAAGTGGTCGAGAACAATAGGTCATGCTTACTTGAGGAAAAGCTTACTCAATCTGCTGAGTTGTATGAGCTGATTGTTAAGGCGAATCTGCAGTTAAGAAATATTAATCAAGCTCAATTTTGGTTGCTTCAGAGAAAGCAAGTCGGAGGCGAAAACTCCGCGACCATGTATCTAGAGTCTTCCATTCTTGGTCTTGAAGCCAAGTATCCAGAAGCGAGAGCATTGTTAGAAAAGGTTAACCAAGCCACGCCAAGAAAGCTTCACGTGCTCACTCAATTGATTCAGGTTTGTGAGCAAATGCGCGATTACTCTGGAGCGGTCGGTTATCTCAAAGCTACGCTGCGAATGTTCCCCGATTGTGCGCAACTGGCTGATAAGAAAAAACTGTATTCGAACCTAGGTTTACTCTAATGCGTTTTTAACTCACGTTGTAGTGGCACACTGAATTTGGTCACTTAGTTAGAGGTGATATCATCACCTCAGCTGTCGAAGATCTGCTTCTTGCTATTAAAGATATCTATGAACCCAGACATAACGAGTTATAAGTAAGGAAAACAAATTGGCAATATATTGTGGCGACAAGAATTCTACCCATTTACTATCCAATATGTCGGAGTTCAAAGAGCGTTGTTTAATTCAAGGTCGCTCTCTTTTCACGGAACTCACCGTGTGGAATTCACCAACGTGCCAAGAGCTCATTGATTACTTCGTTGAAAACTTAGATGAAGGTGACGGTGACTTTTTTGAAAAATTAGAAACTCAACTGGCAGATGCTTCCCCAGAAGCCAAAGTACTTGCGTCTGAAATGCTGTGGTTGATGTTTCTTTGCCCGAGCAATACGGGACCTGAGTCTAAGCGTAATAGTATTGAACGAGTATTTTCCTGGAGTGGGGACGAGATTACCCCAGAGCCCAAGCAAAAATTTCTTTCTGACAGCGCTTTAACTGGAATTGGCAGTGCTGGAACCGCATACAATACAGGTCGCTGGCGTGAGCTTGTTTATGTTATCCGGTTGGTTGAAGCTTTGCTAAAGCTCTCTGAACTGGAGAGAAAAGAGCTTTTGAATGATGTTGAGCGCTTGCCTCAGTGGCTGGAGTCTATTCCAGAAAATGGCACGAGACAGTTTCGTCATATGTTTTTATATCTGCTGTTTCCAGAGGGCCATGAGCGTATCTTCGGTAACACGGACAGAAAGTCTATTTTAACGACTTTAGCCGATATCACGAGTGCCCAATATAATCGAATGGATACAAAAGATGCTGACGCTAAACTGTTGGCACTAAGGCAATCTTTTGAAGCGGAGTTCGGGACCAAAGAACTTGACTACTATGTCGAGCCGTTGCGGTCTAAATGGAAGGTACCGAAGCCATCGTCCACCAATGAGGTCAATGATCCAGCACAGGAGTATGATGTGAAGAGTAATGATAAACCTCAACCGCTTAATACGATTCTTTACGGACCTCCAGGAACAGGTAAAACCTACAATACGATCAATAAAGCTCTAGAGATTGTTGATCCTGAGTTTTACTATTCACATAGCGATGATCGAGTCGCTATCAAAAAGCGATTCGATGAACTTCTAAAAAGCAATCGCATTGGTTTTGTTACCTTCCACCAGAGTTTTAGTTATGAAGATTTTGTGGAAGGCTTGAAAGCGACGACAGAAAACAATCAGGTCAACTACGAAATCGAAGATGGTATTTTTAAACGCTTGTGCGAATCTGCTCGTGCCAAACCAACAGTAAAAGCAGAGCAAGATTATGTTGATATTAGAGGTCGTAAAATCTGGAAGATGTCGTTAGGTGACATCGCTGGTGAAGATGCCTTTATCTATCAGCAATGTGTCGATAACGGCTACGTTCTTTTAGGTTATGGTTATGATATCGACTTTAGCCAGGCTGATAATCGTAAGCAAGTGGCTCAAACCTACCGTAGTCATAACGTAGTAATTGAGAACGAAAGCTATGACTATCAAGTTACATCAGTAAACAAATTCAAAAATGAGATGGCTATCGGTGACCTCATTGTCGTTTCAGATGGTAACCGTAAGTTTCGTGCTATTGCTGAAATTACCAGCGATTATTATTTTGATAACTCAGCTATTGATGATGTTAGCTATTCTCAAGCAAGAAAAGTTATTTGGCACAGAGTGTACGAACCATCACTACCAGTTGATGAATTGTTGAAGAAGAACTTGTCTCAAATGACTTTGTATCGACTATACGATTCCACCATCGATACTGAAAAACTCCAAACTATATTACAAGGTAGTGCTGACAGGGGGAACGTAGCGCCAGGGCGCACGCTAGGTAAGTATCAGATTGAATCAATTTCTGATGAGCTGATTACTATTCGCAAGCCTAATGGTTCTGATCTGCCAATGCCCAAATCGATTGTTGACGAGCTTTGTGATTTAGTTCGATCTGGTGATATTTCCATTGAAGATATCAAGCAAAAAAGGGTGTTTGATAAAGTAGATACGTTGATGGAGAAGTACCTAGTAAATGGCTACCCTAATGTATTGGGGCCATTAGTTGATGAGATAGTTAGCAAAGGAATGTCGCTATCGAATCAAGCATCCTCGGATAAGAGAGTGCTGATTATTGATGAGATTAACCGAGGTAATATCTCCAATATCTTTGGTGAGTTAATCACTTTGATTGAGCCAAGTAAGAGGGCGGGTGCTAAAGAAGCGCTATCGGTGAAATTGCCATATTCAAAAAAGCCTTTTTCAGTTCCTGATAACTTACACATTATTAGTACGATGAACACGGCTGATAAGTCACTCGCTCAGATCGATATTGCGTTGCGTCGTCGTTTTCAGTTTGAAGAAATGATGACTAACTACGAACTGCTTGCAGAAATTCCATTAATTAATGGTATTGACATTGAGCAGGTGGTTCGGGCTATTAATAAGCGAATAGAGTTACTGTACGACCGTGAGCACACGATAGGCCACAGCTTCTTTCTATCACTAAAAGATAACCCGTCGATTGAACATCTGGCTGAAATTTTTGAATTACAGATCCTTCCATTGCTGGAAGAGTATTTCTTTGAAAACTGGGAACGAGTAGCAATGGTATTGGGCGATCATCTTAAAACAGATGAGAGCTTACGCTTTGTTGTTGGACAATTTGACGCGAACGAAATTGCTCAGTTGATGGGAGATGATTGGGACCAAGTGGGCATACAGCCTTATGTTAGAAACGATCACGCTTTTAAAGTCGCCGCAGCTTATATCGGTATCTATTCTTAATGTTTGGTAGGAATCATGACTTCGTAATTGCCGTTCGTGAATTCGGCTTATTACTCAATGGTGGTAATGAGTCGAGTACCGACTGCCACTCAATACCAAGTAAAGCGTTTGAGTGGTTAATGGTTAACGGTCAAAGTAATAACCAACATTCAGTTGATCTTATAAAGGTCAAAAAGCATGGTAGATCGATTGCTTTGCAAGTGATCAATTATGTTGGAGTGTTAGAAACCCCTTGTGGTACCCGCATTGAGATTCTTCCTAAGATATCAGAACAGGAAGACAGTCAATCAGCAACGAAAGTGCTTCTTAAGATGCTTTCAACGGTTCATAAGCTGAACATGCATAGGTTTGAAAACACTTCCCTTCAAACGTTAAACAGACCTCTATTTGAAGCATTGATTGGTTTTTTCTTGAAAGAAGTCTCGGATGTAATTAAGAAGGGTATCCGTAGCCAGTACACTAGAGTTCAAGAGCGTAAGCCATATTTAAAAGGGCAGCTACAAACTTCAAAGCAACTCAACCAGAGGCCGGGTTGTCTCAATAGCTTCCACATTTCTTACGATGAGTTTTCACCGGATAGAGCGGAAAATAGATTGATACGCTCTGCGCTTAATCAAGTAATGAAGTGGTCTAAAAATAGCGATAACTTGCGTTTAAGTAGTGAATTACAATTTGCACTTGATGATATCCCTTGCTCTAAAAATTATGCATTTGACTTTCGACAGTGGTCCAAAGAACGTTCTCTGGTTCACTATCGCACTGTGAAGCCTTGGTGTGAATTAATTTTGAGTTATTGCTCTCCAGTATCACTATCAGGGTTGCACAATGGTATTTCGATGCTTTTCCCGATGGAAAATCTCTTTGAGCGATATGTTGCAATAAGGCTAGGAAAGTCACTACAACCTTCTCTTAAATTGAAAACTCAAGCAAACAGTTGTGCCCTAGTGACCCATAAGCCCCGTAGCGGAAAGTCTCAAGAGTGGTTTAGGCTCAAGCCTGATATTGTTGTTAGTGATAAGACTTCGCATGAGCCGCTTTATGTAGCCGATACAAAGTGGAAGCGAATTAACGAGAAGCAAGCTACAGCTAAGCAGAAGTATGGCATTAGTCAATCTGACATGTATCAGATGTTTGCTTATGGACAAAATTATTTAGGTGGGTCAGGCGTGGTATATCTTATCTATCCAGCATATGAGAACTTTAATAAGCCTCTGCCACCATTTAGATTTGATGAAAATCTAGTGGTGAAGGTTATCCCTTATGATCTCGTGGATGATGAATGTGAACTATTGGGTGTTGAATGCTCAGGAAAGTTATCATTTCCTGAGCTTTCGTGCTAAATCGCGTATCTTATTATCAACTCGATTAGATTGAAGTATCAAATCAAGTGCATCTTGTTCTCTGCTGTTTTCAAAGATCAGCTTTGCGTTACCAACCCTAATTGCGGCCCCGGCTTCGTTACTCACTTTATTCGTCACTAGAGTTTCGATTGCATCTGCTCGTGAAATTCTGCCATTAGTGAAATCTCGGAAAAGCTCATAGTGAGATACGAATGCGGCTTTGCCGACGGATTTTAGTTTTTTGTCTAAATCGGTATCATCCATGAAAATTGCCCACTTCTTGTAAGGTGCATTAGCAATGCTAAGATTATAGACATTGCTAGAGGAGCTTTGGATATTAGGAGAAGAAAAAGTGAAGATGCTTTTTATAGCATTTTAAAATGTAATGGCTTTCCTTAAGTAATACCCATGGTAATACTTTTATTTATGTTTTATTTATATGTTCAATTAAATCAAATGGTTGCATTTTTAAGTCTGCCGTCTCACTCCCGCCACATTCTATAAGGTCTGATTTATCAGGCCTTTTTTCATATCTGCACTAAAGTAATGCATCATTGAAAGTACATAAGAGTACTCAGAGTGCAAACGCAACTCTATCTACAAGCCAACTGTTCATATCTCACCTCGATACAACGCCAAAATTGAAGAAGCTATACAGAGGCAGCCATAATCTGATTGGTGCGGGTTAGCCCATCCGCTTTAATCTAGAATTTAGCACCCATATCACATGAGGTATGAATACGGCCACAAGAATGAACGTATTGCTACTAGATGCTAAGCAAAACAGCCATGAACACGAATACAACAGCAATCATAACAAAGAGATCTGTGTTTGGATTGAGGTCATCTGGGTTAAATTTTTCAATGCTTTGCGTCGTTTCGCATCGTATCTTCATGTTCTTGTCCTTATTTCATGTACTATTTCAACAGCAACATAACATGCAATTGAGTGTTCACAAGTCATAAAAAAGCATAAGTATACTTGCACCTCATTGAGCGCAAAAAAAATACTCAAAGCGTTTTAAAGTGGCGGTCTACCTTTTGTAACATCAAATGTTCTTTCTGTTTTTGTGCCTGTATCGCTATAGTTGAGAAACGGTTATCTCGTTCTAGTTAGGAACAAACTACTGGCTGCCGCTACATTCTCTCAGCGTTCCCACTCAGTCGCCTTGGGTAGATACTTTAGTCGTTGAGTACTGCAAAAAAAACGCCGCATGAGCAGCGGCGCTTTGTTGAGGAATTCCCTTTCCTACTTGTAGCTAAGTTCTGTCGCTTTGCCTTTGAAGATCCGGTATACCACAAAGGTGTAAAGCAATATCACCGGCATAACAATCATCACACCGTAGCCCACGATTATTAACGTCGCAGGCGAGGAGGCAGCTTGTTGTGCGGTCATTAATCCCGGCACAACTTCTGGGAAGAAGCTATACGCAAGCCCGAGAAAGCTCAACGCGAAAATGACGGTGACACCAAAGAAAGGCCAGCGCACACCCAGATCATTCACCATTGGAACCTGACGCAAATAGCGATCAACTAGGAAGATGGTTGCCAATACAATTAACGGAACTGGGGCAAGCAACAAGATTTCTGGGAAGCTGAACCAACGCAAGGCAACTTGTTGATTTACAATTGGGTTTACAACGCTAACCACCAAGATTCCTAAGGCTGCTAACCAACCAGCACGGCGAGACCAACGGGCCGAGCGTATTTGCAAATCACCTTCCGTTTTTAGTACTAACCATGCGCCACCGATGTAAACGTACGCCGCCGCTACACAAAGTGCGCTTAACCAAGCAAAGCCAAATGCTTCGGTTGATTGTTCAAATCCCATGATGTAACGACCCACCATGTAACCCTGAGTTAGTGCGGTGATTAGCGAGCCAATTCTGAAGCACCAATCCCAATGAGGTTTATGATCCGAGTTCGCTTTGGCTCGGAAATCGAACGCCACGCCACGCATTATCAGTGCGATAAGCATGATGGCGGTCGGCATATAGAGCTCCGTTAAAATCAAACTGTGAGCGGTAGGAAAGGCAATCAACAAAATACCAACGGCTAACACCAGCCACGTTTCGTTCGCGTCCCAGAAAGGGCCGATAGAGGCTATCATTCGGTCACGTTGCGCTTCATTATCACTTGGTAAAAGGATACCGACGCCAAGGTCGTAGCCGTCGAGCACGGCATACATAAAGACCGAGAAGCCAAGCAGCAGAAGATAAATTTCTGGTAGATAGTTGAGCATGATTAGGCCTCTTGTTGTGTCAGTGGGACTTCATGGGCTGCAACGTCTTTGCGCGCCAAATAGAATAGGGTATGGATGTACGCAACCAGCAATGCAGCATAAATGGCTAAGTACATAATGAGCGAAGTCATCACGCTACTGCTCGCAACCGTGGTGACGGCTTCGGATGTTCGCAATACACCGCTGACCAACCAAGGTTGTCGACCAATCTCAGTAACATACCAACCCGCCAGTGTGGCTATCCAACCAGAGAACGTCATGGCTAATACCGTGTACAGGTAAGGTTTAGGTAGCGCTTTTTTGCGTGCTAGCTTCACCGCGCCATACCAGCTAACCAGCAGCATAAGGACACCTACACCAACCATCACGCGGAAGCCAAAGAACAAGGGCTTGACTGGCGGGTGGTCAGGCGCAAACTCGTTGAGGCCTTGGATTTCTCCGTCTAAGTCATGAGTAAGAATCAAACTCGCTAACTTCGGGATGCCCACTTCAAAATCATTGCTACGAGTTTCTTTATTTGGCATCGCAAACAGTAGAAGAGGCGCGCCTTGCTCGGTCTCCCACACACCTTCCATCGCTGCAATTTTTGCAGGTTGATGTTCAAGCGTGTTTAACCCGTGAAGGTCACCGACAAAGATTTGTACCGGGATGAACCCAGCCGCCGCGAACAGCGCGACTTTTAGGCCAAGTTTGGCTGAGCGGTGATCTGGCTTTTTCATTATTTGATAAGCTGAGATACCCGCAATCAAGAAGCTGGCAGTCAGCGCCGATGCTAATAGCGTGTGCAGAAGACGGTAAGGTAAAGAAGGATTGAAAATAACTTCCTTCCAACTGGTTACATGAACAATGCCGTCAATCACTTCATAGCCACTTGGTGTGTGCATCCAGCTGTTAAGCACTAGAATCCAAAATGCGGACATACTTGTCCCAACAGCAACCAGAACGGTGGCGAGAGTATGAACCCATTCCGGTACGCGTCCTCGTCCAAAAAGCATTACACCCAGGAAGGTGGCTTCCATAAAGAAGGCGGTCATCACTTCGTATCCGAGCAATGGTCCAGCTACGTTTCCGACTCGTTCCATAAAGCCTGGCCAGTTGGTACCAAACTGGAAACTCATCGTAATGCCGGATACCACACCCAAGGCGAAAGTGAGAGCGAATATCTTGACCCAGAAGTAATAAACATCGAGCCATACGGGGGCTTGTGTGCGGTTATATCGCCACTTGAAAAACACCAACATCCATGCCAACGCGATGGTGATGGTCGGGAAGAGAATGTGAAAGCTGATATTGGCCGCGAACTGGATCCGCGACAGCATGAGGGTATCTAACATCTTGGTTCCTCAAAAACGTGCCATACTAAAAATCGTGTCTATCTGTAATTTAGTTACGAAAAGTCGGGCAGTTTGGATTTATGTATCGAGAAATACAGGTGATTCTGTTTTCTTCTAACAATGATTTATATCAACTAAGACAAAGAAAGGAGTGTAGGAAATTGTCTCAAAATGCCACTAATAGTCGCGAGAAGTGAGTAAAAGAAAGCAAATGTAACTGAAGGAGCATGGAATAAGATTAGTTCGAATTATCCTTATGATGGTTTCGATAATCCTGAAATAAAATTACAGAAACAATATTTTTAGTAAGGAAATTTGCCTTGCCTTCACTTTGAACCTCCATACTATTTATACACTAGTCATGTCGAGATCATCTCAAACACAGCAAGCTTACTGACAGTTAAGGTGGGAAACTTTAGCTAATTGATAAACTTAAAATTGCACCGCTAATGACATATGCATCATAAGTTTGTTAGGACTCGACCAGAAGTGCGATAGGCTACATTTTTATACTAGCGAACGATTTAAAGCTAGGTAATTCGGCTTTCACTAGATCAGCAAGTCGACTGCGGACCATTTTCGATTCCTGATGAGTTTCAATCCAAACTGACACTTACTTTTCAGCAAGTGTGCTAGTGTCTTTCTTGTTATTTATTAAATAATTAATAAATGCCGATATGGTAAAGAGAGTTGTGGACAGCTATCTCGAGCAGTAGACTGACGCTAGCCAGAGAGTCTGACTTTGAGGGGGGCATTCTACATGAATCTTGGATTCTGCCACCGCAAAGCTGATATTGAATTTGATGGAGATGGATAATGAACGACAGTTGGGCTAATTTCTTTCCTTACTTTGCTGGAGCTTTTAAGCTTATTGTATTAGGGATAGGAGCCTACTTAGCCATTAAATGGCATTTTGACGAAGAGCGAAGGGTAAGAGAAGCGGAAGGTGTGGTGTTTGATAACCCAAGTCTCATGAAAAAGTTTGCGAAGACGCTAACTCTGCCATTCCTTTTGTGTCTTCTAGTTCTTCTTGTTATATATGCTACCAACAGGTTCCTGTACTGACGGCTTTATTGTTTGTTGTAGTAAAGTTGAATGCTGCCACCTCTGAGAGTCGAGCCGTAGTTGAAGTTAACGCCTATGCCGAAATTGTCCAACCAATCAAAGGGCTTTGGTGCATAAAATAGCCATCCTATAGAAGCTTCGTAGTAATGCGGACTTCCAAGTTCGTCGCTTAAATCATGCGAAAGGTCGACTCTTTTAATCCCAGTAAATAAAGCTTGCTCACCGTGATAAATATTGTAGTAACCGGTGATTTCATTAGATAGGTACCAACCTTTAGGGTTGCCTATATTGCCGTTATTTGCGCTTCCCCAGCTGTGCCCAATGAATGAATTCAATGTCGAACTGGCATGCCATTTCCCCCAACTTGTGGGAGACGTGTATTTGGCTTTGATGGATGGTTGAACTATTGCCGCCCATGCTGAAACGTTAACGGCACGGCCGTCTAGGATTCTTCCAATGATGGAGGAAAGTTTATTATCGGTAGAGAATGAGTTTTCATAACGCATAAGGTGAGTCGTCGTTCTGGTGCTAAGGGTGACGTTTTCACTTGCTTTGTATCGATACCCATAACCAATCGATGCACCGTATGTCCTTTCCTTGAGAAGATCCTTACTTGTGCCGAATAGTTTGAGATCATTCTCTGTTTGTATCGTAAATGCCTTAAACGACAGCTCATGTAAATCCTCGCTGCCCTCTATGTCAAAGTTAGTCGTGTAAGGGAGAACATATACGGATTTGCTTCGACGTTCATTGATTGACTCGTCAGTCCCGAACTCTGGGTTGGCGGTATCAAATAATGCATTCGGATCAAAGTCGCCAATACCAAACGCAATTGCGTCAGTATCGGACAGCAACACCGCGATAGAAAAACGTTGTTGGAGAAGGTTGCTAATTTCCTTATCTAGTGGATCCGCTTGAGCAGTGTGAGGAAGTGAGAGTAGGAGAGTGAGCGAAACGACTCGCCACTCCACTGAGGCGAAGTTGGGTTGGAACATTTTGGCTCTTTCAAATGGTTCATGCATGGAGTTTTTGGACGTACCGGTACGCTAACATTAGTTTAATCGTTGAATGGTCGGTGTAACTTTGAGAAATCTATGTTTTCTCATATTGATATGAAAAAGTTCCTTAAACGAGTTTAGCTTCAATGTGTATGCTGCACCAGATTTGTTTAGCAACATCATTCTTTTCTGAAGATGTAGCAAAACTTTGTGACTAGGTTGCATTATTTTCTTGAATGCGTCTCTTGAGAGGAAAATAGCAAACTTTTTTATTGCCTTGGCGCTCAAGAAAATCTGAATCGTTCACTGTGCTACAGGTTACTTCGAAAACTTGTAAGCACCCTGTCTGCCAACATCACGACTAACATCATCAAGGATTACCCTTAAATACGTCAGATAAACAATGGTTTTTTTGAGCTTTAGAAGAAATGTTCGGACTTTTGCATATTCCGCGGAGGTGCTCAATCCAAGAACTGTGTTTTGTATGTGTTCTCAGTAAATCATTGAGTCGATCTATTCTTCAAAATGTGGTCCCTTTTAATTCACTTTCTGTTACATATTTTTCGTTTTGAAAGAGCATTTTAATTTGCATCTTTTGAAAAGATCTCTTTGTTAAATTTTGTATAAAATCAACTAATTGTTGAAATTAGAACCCTTGTCAAAAAGTCATTAGATTTCATGTTGAATAGCCTCTTTTACCTAATAGTATACTCTATTTGTTTGATATAATTTCCGGCAGTTTGTATACCATAAATAAAGAGAGTCTATTCATGTTCCAGAACTTAACGATCAAGCAGAAGATAGTGATTCCGCTGTCATTGATTATTGGATTGTTTATTGTGAGCTCTGTATTAAACGTTATGACAAGTTGGAAGCAATCTGAATTGAGTGAGACACTCAACGAACAGATCGTGCCGAACTTATTAACGATTGAGGATGCTTACCGCGATCTTTACCAAGCTACATCTGCAATCCAAGGTGTTGCTCTTTCTGATACTCAAACCGATATTGATCACCACATCGGTGAATACAAAGACAACGCATACAAAGCGCTGCCGCGTATGGAACAAATGATTGAGCTATCGCAAGCCGGTGTGACGCCTTCTACACATGGTAATGAAGTTCGAACGCTTGTCTCTTTGGGTGAAAAATGGTTAGCAAGTTATGAGGCGATGCTACGTTTACCTCAATCTCAATGGCGTGGTTACTACAATGAGCACAAACATACCTTTGAAGACCAATTTATCGAGGTTAGAGCGCAGCTTAACGTTGTAAAAGATGCAATAGAAGAAAAGCAAAGCCAATTGAAGGACGAAATATCAGCGGCTGCAACAAGAGCAGAACTCATTCTTGAGGCTGGCATTGTGATTGTTATTTTTGCCGCTATCGCGATGGCTTTTTTGTTGTTACAAACGGTTGTGAAGCCTATCAATGATATTAAAAATGCGATGACAGAAATTGCGTCCGGTGAAGGTGATCTAAGTCAGCGAATCGATGTAAAAACACAAGACGAAATTGGCAATTTAGCAGACGCATTTAACCAGTTTGTGTCCAAAATTCAAATGACAGTCGCTCAGGTAATTGAAAGCTCAAATACCTTACGTAACGAAATGGCAAATCTTAGCTCGTTGACCACGACCATCGCGAACTCGACCGTTTCTCAGCAAAAAGATAGCGAGGCGGTAGCGGCGGCAGTGCATGAAATGCAAGTCACCAGCAGAAATGTAAGCGATAGCGCTAACGAAGCTGCGGTTGCGAGCCAAACAGCGAATGATGAACTTACCAATACCAATGTTATTTTGGATCAAACGGTTAGCTCAATTCGCAGCCTCGCAAGTGAAATCGAAAGCGCAAGCCACGTCATTAACACATTGGATCATGATGTGAGTAACATTGCGTCCGTACTGGATGTAATTCGTGGTATTGCCGAGCAAACAAACTTATTAGCGCTTAACGCAGCCATTGAAGCGGCTCGCGCTGGAGAGCAAGGGCGAGGCTTTGCTGTGGTAGCGGACGAGGTTCGTTCTTTAGCCAGTCGTACGCAACAGAGTACGGGAGAAATCCAAACCATGATTGAAAAGCTACAATCTGGTGCAGGACAAGCTGTAGAAGTGATGCGCGGTAGCCAAAATAGCAGTGATGAAACGATCAAGTCCGCTGGCCGAGCGAGTGAATCCCTTTCTGAAATCTTGAACGCGATTTCACGTATGAACGAGATGAATACACACATTGCAACGGCTGCGAGCCAGCAAAGTACAGTAAGTGACGAAGTAAATAGCAACGTACAAGGCATTGCAGACAGTAGCACTTCAATTGTGGAAATCGTAAACCAAGCGCAAGCTTCTTTAGCCATGTTGTCAGAGCAAACTCAACGTTTAGATCATCAGGTCAGTCAGTTCAAAGTATAAGCTTGAGAACAGCAATCTCACTGACGAAATAACCCGCTTCTTAGCGGGTTATTTTTTAGATAAGTGGCGAACCTGACTTGTGAAATTTCGACTATATTTACATTCCTTTCTCACTTTAGTTCGTATACCAGAGTGGGCAAATAACCCTAGACAGCGGTAACAAACTCTGTACAGCGTGATGATGCTTTTATCATCACTTTTGCTGCTTTTTAACCATTGCAATTGCACACAGGAAAATGTGATTTCCAACCCAAAATCTTCAAATTTGAGAACTTCATAACACCTTTACCATAAACGTTTTTCGTAAGCGTATAGAACTGTAAATTTTGTTGTATGTACAACACTGGGTATTTATCATCCTAATTAATTTGTTCTGGATATACATCCATTAGTCATTATTAAGTCATTCTAGAAGCTTTTAATAAGGAATCTTGAAGGCTTGTCGGTAGATAAGAGAGAAAAATTCATGAGACGTAAAACCACGCTATCTCTGCTGATTGCGTCGAGCCTTTTTGTGGTTGGATGTCAACCTAGCGAAGAAGGATCGAGCCAAGGTGGGGGGCCTGCGCCCGTAACCGAAGTAGAAGTGTTAACAGTGCAGCCAACGCGCCAAGCATTGACAGTAGAGTTGCCGGGTCGTAGCCGAGCATTCAAAGAAGCAGAAGTTCGTCCGCAAGTTACTGGCATTATTTCGGAACGAAATTTTGTTGAAGGTGGATTTGTTGAACAAGGACAGTCGCTATATCAAATTGATGATTCGTCATTTCAGGCGGATTTGCTGAGCGCTGAAGCGGAATTAATCCGTGCGCAAGCTGCGGCAGAGTCGACCTATGCCACGGTGAAGCGTTACAGAACCTTGATCACCAAAAAATCCATCAGCCAACAAGACTTGGATGAAGCAGAAGCGGCATACAAAGAAGCGAAAGCGCAGGTCCTAGTCGCAAAAGCCAAGATCAACACAGCAAAAATCAACTTAGATTATACGCAAGTCAAAGCTCCGATTAGCGGGGTGATCGGTAAATCGAGTGTGACAGCGGGTGCGTTGGTTACGGCTAACCAAGCTGCCAAATTAGCGACCATTCAGCAGCTTGACCCTATCAATGTTGATATTGTGCAATCATCCGCGCAACTGCTGCGTTTGAAAGCATCACTCTCCCAAGGCCATATGCAAGAAGATGATTCTGCGCAAGTTACATTGATGCTTGAAGATGGCAGCACTTACGAACACAAAGGCACAATGAAATTTACTGAGGTCAATGTGAACGAAAGTACGGGCAGCGTGACGCTTCGTGCCGAATTCCCAAACCCTGACGGTTTGTTGCTACCTGGAATGTTTGTTCGTGCGACGGTCATTACTGGTGTCGACCCTGATGCGATTCTAATACCACAAAATACGGTATCTCGTGATGCGACAGGTAAAGCGACAGTGATGACGGTTAATGGCGAGAACAAAGTGGAAGCGAAACCAGTGAAGACAGCTGAAGCGATCAATAGCCAATGGCGCATTATTGATGGTTTGAACGCGGGTGATAAAGTCATTACCGCCGGTTTACAAAAGGTAGGGCCAGGCAGTTCGGTAACTATCCAAAACGGTGAACAGGAGTAATCATGGCACGATTTTTTATCGATCGTCCGGTATTTGCTTGGGTTCTCGCGATTCTAACGATGTTGGCGGGGGTAATGTCATTATTCAATTTACCCGTCTCGCAATACCCAACGATTTCACCGACGACGATCACCATCAGTGCTCGCTATCCAGGTGCATCAGCAAAAACCGTTGAAGACTCGGTAACGCAAGTTATCGAGCAAAACATGACGGGATTAGATTACCTTCGCTACCTATCATCGAGCAGTGATGCATTTGGTAATGCGACAATTACCCTGACGTTTGATAGCGAAGCTGACCCTGATATCGCGCAAGTACAGGTTCAGAACAAACTGCAATTGGCATTGACTTCATTACCGATGGAGGTACAAAACCAAGGTATTGTCGTAAATAAATCCAATACGGCATTTCTCATGGTTGTCGCAGTTTATTCTGAAGATCCAGACTTTACAGAAAACGATATCGGCGACTTTGTTGTAACGAATATTCAAGACCCGATAAGTCGTGTAACTGGCGTAGGACAAGTGCAGGCGTTTGGTGCGCAGTATGCGATGCGAGTTTGGCTGGATCCATTTAAGCTTACGCAGTTCAACTTGACCGCAATCGATGTAGCGAACGCGATCAGTGAACAGAACGCGCAAGTTTCTTCAGGTCAACTTGGTGCAGCACCTGCGCAGGAAGGCCAGTTGTTGAATGCAACGATTTCGTCTGCAAGTCGTTTGAGCAGTGTGGAAGAGTTCCAAGACATCATTCTTAAGTCTGACGCCAGTGGTTCTAATGTTTATTTGAAAGATGTTGCTCGTGTTGAACGTGGTGCAGAAAGTTACGATATTCGAGGCCAATATAATGGCTTCCCAGCATCGGGTTTAGGTATTTCATTAGGTACTGGCGCAAACGCGCTTGAGACAGCCAATGCGGTAAAAGAGCGCTTAGAACAACTGAGTGCAACGTTCCCAGAAGGGTTGCAGATTGCTTACCCATTTGAAACAACGCCATTCGTCAAAGCCTCGATTCAAGAAGTGGTTAAAACGCTATTAGAAGCCATTCTTCTTGTGTTCTTAATCATGTACCTGTTCTTGCAGAACTTCCGTGCGACGATCATTCCAACGATCGCAGTGCCTGTCGTATTGCTCGGAACCTTCGCTATTTTGTACGCGACTGGATTTAGCGTAAACACGTTAACCATGTTCGCGATGGTTCTGGCTATCGGTTTGCTGGTGGATGATGCCATCGTTGTGGTGGAAAACGTCGAGCGTGTGATGCATGAAGATGGTTTAGAGCCCAAAGAAGCGACCAAAAAATCGATGGGGCAGATCACTGGTGCCCTGATTGGTGTGGGGTTGACGCTTTCAGCGGTATTCGTCCCTATGGCGTTTATGTCTGGTTCTACCGGGGTTATTTACCGTCAGTTCTCGATAACTATTGTGGCGGCTATGACGCTTTCAGTTTTGGTGGCGATAATTCTGACTCCGGCATTGTGTGCTACGTTGCTGAAAAAAGGCGATGCTGAGCTTCTAGAGAAGAAAGGCTTCTTTGGCTGGTTTAACCGCAAGTTTGATGCGATGACAGCAGGCTATGAAACCGGCGTTGCCAAACTTCTAAAACGCACAGGTCGCATGTTGGTTGTATTTTTGGCAATGAGTGCAGGTGCTGGCTGGTTATTTATGAACCTTCCAACGTCATTTTTGCCAGATGAAGACCAAGGCACAGTATTCTCAATGGCTATTTTGCCGCCTAACTCAACACAAGAACAGACGGAAAAAACACTTGAGAAAATGCGTGACTTTTACCTAGTAGACGAAAAAGACAATGTAAAATCCGTCTTCTCTGTTGCTGGATTTAGTTTCGCAGGCCAAGGCCAAAACATGGGGATGGCATTTATCGGCCTGAAAGATTGGTCTGAGCGTGAAGCGCCTGGCGCTGATGCGGCTTCCATTACGGGCCGAGCGATGGGGTACTTCTCTACCATTAAAGAAGCTTTGGTGTTTGCGTTCGCCCCTCCAGCGATTCAAGAGCTAGGTAACTCGACAGGTTTCGATTTCTATCTCCAAGACTCGTTGAATAAAGGGCACGATGCATTAGTTGCGGCTCAAGGGCAACTTCTGGGCATGGCAGCACAAAACCCGAAACTTGTCGGTGTTCGTCCAAACGGTCAGGCAGATGCGCCAATGTACAAAGTGAACATTGACCACGTCAAACTTCGTGCTTTGGATGTCAGTATCAATGACGTAAACCAAATCCTGTCAGCTGCATGGGGCGGGGCTTACATTAACGATTATATTGATCGCGGTCGTGTGAAGAAAGTGATGGTGCAAAGTGATGCGGAATACCGCATGCAGCCAAAAGACTTTGATTCATGGTACGTACGCAATGCTAAGGGAGAGATGGTGCCTTTCTCTGCTTTTGCGAGTGGCGAGTGGACATATGGTTCTCCTCTTTTGCAGCGCTTTGATGGTTTGCCAGCAATGAATATTCAAGGCGGTGCAGCTCCTGGTGTAAGTACTGGTGAAGCCATGGAAGAAATTGAAGCAATGGTAGAAAAGCTACCAGAAGGTTTCACGGTGAACTGGAATGGTATTTCGTATGAAGAGCGCCTTTCCGGAAACCAAGCGCCGATGCTATATGCGCTATCTATCCTCGTCGTATTCTTAGTTCTTGCCGCTTTGTATGAAAGTTGGTCAGTACCTTTCGCCGTGGTGTTAGTTGTTCCTCTTGGTGTGCTTGGTGCTGTGCTTGCGGTAATGACGCGCAGTATGGATAACGATGTGTTCTTCCAGGTGAGCTTATTAACTACGGTCGGCTTGGCAACCAAAAACGCCATTCTGATTGTTGAGTTTGCAAAGGACTACTATGAGAAAGGCGCTGGGCTTATCGAAGCAACCTTACATGCTGTTCGCGTTCGTCTGCGCCCAATTATCATGACATCGCTTGCTTTTGGTTTGGGTGTGGTACCACTTGCTATCAGTTCAGGTGTGGGATCGGCAGGTCAAAACGCAGTGGGTACCGGCGTACTTGGTGGCATGATCAGTGCCACGATATTGGGTATATTCTTCGTCCCAATCTTCTTTGTAGTGGTTGAGCGATTGTTTGATCGACGTGCGAGAAAAGAGTCGGAGGCAGAGTTGTCTGAGACCAGCACTAAACCCACTCAGCAAAGCGAGTAGGACTTGGTTGTTTTAACTGAGTTATACTAGTGATAATAAACACGATTAAAGGGCGCTTCGGCGCTCTTTATTTTATGTTTTCACTTGGTGGTTACCGTCTATGACGCGAGCCTGAAAGACGGCGTGTTGTGTGCAGTATCAGCACAGCCTTTTCGGCCGAATGAAAGCCTAAAGAAGAAAAACGACGATGAAAGATCAGAAAATTTCCCCAATTTCCGTTTTGGATCAAAGTCCTATGTTTGTTTGTGGTGTGATGCAGCGCATGTACCGCAATCGTGCCCAAGCTGAGCTCTCTCGGCAAAATTTGATGACACTAGAAATGGCAAGTGCACTGGCCGCTTTAGAAGAATTTCAGCCTATGAGCCAGCAAGCGTTAGCTGATGCGGTTCGAACTGAGCGAAGTGTAGCAAAGCGGATGGTGGACAATCTGGAAAAGAGAGGGTTTGTTCAAGTTTCTAAAAGTAAATCGAATCAGCGCCTTAAAATGCTAAGCATGACAAAAGAGGGGGCAAATGCTTTAAAGCAAGTTCATCAAATCATGACGAATTTACAGAAAGAGTTTTTTTCTTGTTTGTCGGAATCTGAAGCGAATGAATTTTTTCGTCTGGTAAGAAAGCTCACTTTTGCGAATCACGACCAGTAACTGACATCAATGCCGTTTAGCGTCTTTATTTTATCGCGGACCAATTATATTAAGCTGTAGAACTTAAGAAATAGGATGCCCAACGTACAGGTCACGGTAGAAAGCACCGTAGTGAGTGCGATGATATTTGCAGCTAACGTGGCATTGCCTCCCATGGAACGCGCCATGACATAGCTGGCAGCAGCGACTGGAGAGGCGTTCATAAAGAAAAGAATACCTAGCTCAATTCCTCGAAATCCTACTAAGTAAGCTCCCATGGTGATGATGACTGGCGCTACGATGAGCTTGTAACTGCTCGCAAACCAAGATGGACCTTTCTCTTTTCTCATCAAGCTAAAGTCAAGTGAGCCACCCGTACACAACAGCGCCAAAGGCAATGTCATTTTGGACAAGTAGTCTCCTGCGTCAATAACCACATTCGGTACTGGAATAGCGAGTAAATAAAAAGCCATTCCTAGAACAATGGAGATTATGAGTGGATTCCTAGTCAGTGTTCGGCCCATCATCTTTGCTGCTTGCGAGGCAGACGTTGCTCCTTTGGGAGATAAGCAAATTACCGCTTGGACGTTATAAATAAATGTGGTGACCGCGACATAGAGAGCCGCTAACGCCACACCTTGAGAACCATACGCATTGGCAACGTAAGCGATGCCAATAATACCTGTATTTGCTCGGAACCCACCTTGGATGAGAACGCCTTGATCAGGCGATGCTTTGAACAGAAGTTTGACGGAAAGATAGGTGAAAATGAAAAACGAAATACTAGCGATGACGCCGAAATTGACGAATCCACTTGCCGCGGAAAAGTCGTGTTCTGAAGCCACAATGCTGACAAATAACATTGCAGGCAAGGTAACTTGAAACACCAGTTTAGAGCCTACTTCGATAAAATTATCGTTGATTAGACCAAAGCGCTTAAAAAGAACGCCAAGTACCAACATCAAACAGATAGGTCCGGTTATCGACAAAGAGAATTGCAACTGATGTAAAACAGCTTCCATGTAAGTATCCGCAGCAAAAGAAAAAAGTGTTCCTGTTGCCTATTAAGCCACAAACCCGGAGGGTAGGACAGTAACGTGATGAAATTTTCTTCTGTTGTAGGTTCCGGAGTCATTTACACTCCAAGTTATGGACGAGGTCCCAATTTAACAAAGCGGTACTGGTCCTACGTGCGATATGTTGGTTAACTCGTTGTCGTGATGCATCCACATGCGTATTAGATGTGAGGGCTGGTCATCGTAGTTATAGATAGGAGTTCATCAATGAAAAGGAAACACAACAAAACTGTACTGTGTGCGTTTGTCTCTGGTTCGGTATTTGGTGCGGTTTTGGTCATTGCGATGTCTTTACCAATGTAATCCTCTTAATTGGCTGTTGGAACACTCACACTAATTCAGTACAAAACAGATTGAGTTCTGCGGTGTGTGCTGTTAGTTTAAAAAACATGAAAATACACGTTCGCCCTTCATTAACAACCTTCTCTTGGTGGCGCTCTAAATAGAGCGGCGCGGAATACTTACATTCTTAAGCTGCTGGATGGTAGCTAAGAGTGTTTGATCTTTTTATCTCCAGTAGCGATCTATTAAATACTTGGAGACAAATATGAATAGCCATAAAAATACATCTCAGCGTGAAATTATACTTACCGGAGATCGAGCAACAGGTCCATTACACCTCGGGCACTATATTGGTTCATTGCAACAACGAGTCAAATTGCAAACGGAGCACGAGCAAACGATCTTGGTCGCGGACATGCAAGGGTTGACGGATAACGCGCATAATCCATCAAAGGTATCCTCTAATATTCTCAATGTCGTTGCAGATTATTTGGCTGTTGGTATCAACCCCGCTCAAACTACGATCACGTTGCAATCTCAAATTCCAGCGTTAGCCGAGTTGACAATGTATTACAGTAATCTTGTTTCTATCGCACGATTAGAGCGAAACCCCACGGTTAAAAATGAGATTCAAAGTAAAGGCTTTGAACGCTCTATTCCCGCAGGCTTTTTAACGTATCCAATTTCTCAAGCTGCTGATATTACGGGGTTTCATGCGACGCTAGTACCAGTGGGTGATGACCAGCTGCCGATGTTAGAGCAAACTAATGAAATCGTGAGAAAAATAAACCATCTGGGTGGGAAAGAGGTTCTTAGGGAATGCCGTCCATTACTTAGTGATGCACCTCGTTTGCCGAGTACTGATGGCAAAAATAAGATGTCTAAAAGCATGGGGAATGCAATCAACCTAGGGACGTCTGAAAAGGAGATTTCTGCGGCGGTGAAATCTATGTATACCGATCCCAATCATCTGAAAATTGAGGACCCTGGCCAAGTCGAAGGGAATATTGTATTCATCTACCTCGATGCTTTTCATCCTGATAAAAATTATGTCGAACAGCTAAAAGACCATTATCGACGAGGTGGGTTAGGTGATGGTTTGACCAAGAAAGTGTTAGAAGAATGCTTACAAGAGATGCTTCGCCCTATTCGAGAAAAGCGCGCTATGTATTTGAATGATAAAGCGCAGCTGATTGATATTTTAAAACAAGGTAGTGAGCGTTCTCGCGAGAAAACCGAAAAAGTGCTATTTGATGTGAAAGATGTATTTGGTTTAAATTTGTTCTGAATTAAAAGTAGAGAGTTGAACATAAGGCACGACGACTGGTTAGCAACGTGCCTTTTTAAGTTCCCAGTCAGTCAAAGCGCATTGTTAAGAAGAAAAAAATTCACGACGAAAATCCGCGACTTCTTGTTGGTAATAGCTTTGCCATTCCGGTTCTGACAAATGTGAATGGCTAGAGGCTCTTTGCGTTCTTAGCTTGGACTCAAGTTGTTGTAATGCTTGTTGGTAATCTTTGACTTGTTTTTTTTGCTCTGTAATTTGCTGCTGACGAGCATGAATGTTTTTACTTTCTTCTTTCGTTAAGTAAGTTCGTTCTAGCTCTGCGATGATCGCCAAGCGATCTGGTAGGCTCATACTATTAGGAATCAGGGTGACCGCACGCTCATATTTTTCCTGGTTGCTTGTTAGCCCGATAGCACCTGCATGTTCTTGCCAGTCAATGGTGAGTTGCTCGAAAGCTCGCAAAAAGTTATCTGGGCTTTGAGTGTCCAGCTTTTGGGCTTCTAAGTTGAAATCGTACAGCGCGAACTCATCCGCGAAAACAACATCAGCCAATTCTCCCCAGATGCTTCTTGCTTCGTTCTTCAGCTGTGCAATACGCGACGCCAGTGATTGTTGCTTATCAAATAACAAATTTCCTACACTCTCTTGCCATTGGCTGCTGAGCTGAGGGTAGTTCGCCAAAAGCTGGAATCGAGCTGAAGATAAATGCGCCTCAAACAAGGCGATCTGCTCTTCACAACTACGGTTCAACATACACTCATGCCAAAACGTCTCAAGTTCAGCGACAAGTTTCCTGCCTTTGAGTTGAGTTAATCGCTCAGTCGTTATTTGAACTGTGGAAGGGAGGTTAGCTGTTTGTGGTGAAGTATCCGTATCGGGCACGATGCTGCTTGTTTGTGGTGATGTACTGGAGACACTCTGATTTTTTGTCTTAGGGAAAGGAGAGGAAGCGAGCTCTTCTTTTTGAACATCGTGACTGAAAGTTAAAAATATCATGCCCGCCATAATGGCGGACATGATTATCAAAGCGATTTTCTTCATGGCTTGATTGTTGCGCTTACTGGGAAATGGTCAGAAAGGTTATAGTGTTTCCATAAACTCTCTGCGGTTGTGCGCGGCACGTCTACACGGTTGTCATTGAATGATTTCACCCCGTATTCACTACTCACCATAACATAGTCAAGGTATTCCACGTTTTCGCCACCTGATAACGCTTCACCTGCGAAGTTATTGATACGGGGATCAAAGGTTGACTCCGTGTAACCAGAGTAGTGAGGCTCTATGGCACTTAAGTTAGCGATCATTTGTTGGTAGTCACCAGGGAACTTTCTTTTGTTTACGTTAAAGTCGCCGCTGTATACCACAGTTTCGCTCGAAGGAATGTCAAGAGATTGGGCGAGTGTGCGGATTTGTTTGAACTGGCGCTGACGATACTCACGGGCGGTGTCTGTATCGAAAGATGCGGTATGGGTAGCAAACACATGGTAAGCCTGACCACCTTTAATTATTTCCGCATAATTTACGCCTTTATCGGCAAAGCAGTCTGTACCAGAGCAATCGGGAAAGACATATTGCGCTTCGTTCACGATAGGGTAGCGACTAACTATGATTACGCCACCATCATGAATATTAACGCCTTCTTTATCTAACATCTTTGTTTGGTAAGGATATTCCTTGGCTAACTCACGTAAGAATGCTTCACGGCCGCTGGCAAACACCTCTTGCAGCGCCAAAACATCGTAACCTTTTACATGTTGAGGAATCAGTTCGTAACGATCTCCAATGTGCGATGCAATAGCCGTCAACGCCCAGATGTTATAAGTCATCAACTTAAGGTTTTGTTCTTCGTTGTCGACAGACTCCGCTACCTTGCTTGGCGTGATGGTGTAGTAAAGATCATCATATCGAGCGGTACTGTCTGACTTAAATGCCAGTTCGGTTTCTCTCGTACCAAAAGCGTTAGTGTTGGCACGATGAATGTTACGATCATCTTTGAGAGATAACTCGACATCGGCTGCGGATAAGCCGTATTCAATGGTCGAATTGTACCAATGGCCTTCCATTATTTGATTGAGTGTTATGCTTTCACCTTCGGGGCTAGAAACCACAGTTTCAAAACGGTAAGTTTGATTTGATTTCACGCCCTCCCAGCGGTTGAAGCTTAATACAGATTTAGTTTCCCACGGACCAAGTACCTGCACATGTTGTTGCCACTCTTCTCCGTATTGAAGCAAATCACTGCCTTCATGTTTTACTTGAATAGTTAACGGTTGATCAGAGTTATTCGTTAGGTAAACGTCGGTATCTGCAATGCTGGGTAACGCTATCAAGCTACTTACTAAAAGGCTCCACTGCGAAAATTTCATCTTATTTTTCCATCATTTGAACTAGAGCAATCATTCTTGTTTATAAATGTTACTTGCACGTTAAATATGGATGACATCTAAGTCAGTGCTGAAAATTGTTATCAGAATGTGATCTTTATTCAATGGTGAGGGTGGAGGTATTGAGTGTGTTGCCGTTGAAGCGGTGGAAAATAATACCAACAGTCAACGAATTGCATTCACTGCAATCAAGCTGTCATCTTTGCTCTATAAGTTGTGCGGCGTCATTCATCTAGCCATATGGCTAGAACTCAAATTGATAGATGGAGCACCATGGCTAGAGCAGTAAATCCAACCGATGAAACCATCATTAAATTGTTACAAGAGCAAGGTCTGATTAGAAGTGAAGCAGAAGCGCGTTTAAAGAAAGAGGTGTACCGCTTGCAGCCTAATGAGATAGCAAAAGTAAAAAATTATGCCCAGCATTTTGGGATAAACGCGAAAGAAAAGCTCATCGATGAGATCTTGGATCTGCGCCGAGAAGCGCTCATGAAAAGATGTAGACACAATACGGAGCATACGAGCCTATCTCTAAAATAGCATGTGATAAAACTATCAATTACTGGTCAAGATTTGATCTCTCAAGCCGATGTATATAAGAGCGTTCAATGATATCGAGCGCAAAAACAGTGTGTTTTAGAGGTTAAGCTTTCACTTAAGTGAGAGGTTTGGAAAGGCTGCGGGGAGAAAGTGCATGCGTATTAAAGACTTAAGTGTCGTAAAGAAAATATCGGTTAGTTATTTAACCGTTTTTGCCGTGTTTGGTTTAGTGTCAGTAATGTTGGTGCAAGGTTTGTTAACACTGAATAAAGACATCTCAGTGTTAACAGATAAAAGTTTACCTTCTGTTGCGATTTTGAAAGGTATCCAAGTTGATATTACTAAAGTGCGTAAAGATGAGTTCTCTTTATTGCCAAACGCAAATCACCCCAAAATTGGTGAGTGGTTAAAAGGCCTCGACCAATGGCGTTCTGATGTGCAGGCTGGTATTGCAGAATACGAAAAGCTCGACCTTAATAAGCGTGAAACGCAGTCTTTTAGCGTTTTTAAAGAAACTTGGAATCAATACATCAAAGAAACGAAGACTTACAACGCACTGCTAAGCCAAGGTGATGCTGAAAGTGCAAATGATGTGATTTTATCGAGTTTCGATACCTACTCAAAAGCGTTGAGCAGCTTGGATGATACCCTCGCGTTGAACGATGAGTTGGTGAATTTGATTGGTGAAGAAGTACAAAGTGAAGCGGCATTTACACAATACAGCGCTGCTGTTGGTGCGCTCGTCGTCGCATTGGTCATGGTAATGTCTGCCATGTTGCTTTCTCGAGTCATTTGCGGGCCTGTTGATCGAGCACTGGAATTCGCTTCCAAAATCGCCAAGGGTCAATTGAATAATCAAATCGACGAAAGCGAATTGAGCAAAGACGAGTTAGGAATGCTGCTCAAAGAGCTTGTCGGTATGCAAACAAACTTACATTCGTTGGTTTCTGAGATTAATGACTCAACGATTCAGCTAACGGCAGCAGTAGAGGAAGTGAGTGCTATTTCTTCTCAGACCGCCTCTGGTATGCAAAATCAACAAATTGAACTTAGCTCGGTGGCTTCTGCGATGACAGAAATGCAAGCTGCTGTAAGTGAAGTGGCACAAAATACCGAAGTTGGCGCAACCTCTGCTTATTCGGCTGCGGAAGTGGCAAAGCAAGGAACGGCGACGTTAAAACAAACTATCGCAGTAATTGAGCGTGTATCACATACGATCCAAGAGTCAGATGAACTGGCACGTGAGCTTGAATCGAGCTCAAACAATATCAATGTGGTCGTCGATGTGATCCGCGGGATTGCGGAGCAAACAAACTTGTTAGCACTGAACGCCGCAATTGAAGCCGCTCGGGCAGGTGAACAAGGACGTGGGTTTGCTGTTGTGGCAGATGAGGTTCGTTCTCTGGCGCAACGCACTCAAGACTCCACTTCACAAATTGTGGAAATTGTTAATCAACTACAAGAGAGCAGCAGTAAAATAGGGCATTCAAGCCGTGATTGTCAGGAGGGTATTTCTCAGTGTGTTGAGCAAGTTAATGACGCTGATAGCCAGATAAAAGAAATTGAACATTCTGTCGATAACATAGCGCAAATGAGCACACAAATCGCAACGGCGTGCAGTGAGCAGAATTCTGTATCCGAAGAGCTGAATCGCAGTGTGGAGCATATTAATAGTGCTTCAACAGAGATGGCTGAGGGAGCTTCACAAACGGCTGTGGCTTGTCAGCAGATCAGTAGCCTAGCGCACAACTTGAAAACTCGAATGGGTTCATTCCAGCTCTAGTTGTTGTGTTTCAGCTTTATTCCTAACCTCATTGCTACAATAAATAAGCCGGACGGAGTGTCCGGCTTATTTATTCTCTGTCTATATAAGTTCAGAGTATGCTCAACCTTGGGAGAATATGCTCGCTAGGCTGGAATACCACTGTGAAACTTAAAATCTGTATCTGGCGTAGAAATTAAATCTGCCTCGATACGTCCAAAGTAGGCGATGCGCTCGCTGATATCTTTGCCTGCGATTTGCTCCGCTAATACAAGATAATCCTGGTAATGGCGTGCTTCTGAACGTAATAAAGAAATGTAGAACTTTGCGATATCGTCATCCATATGTGGTGCTAGTTTGGCAAAACGCTCACAAGATCGGGCTTCGATGTACGCACCAATGATGAGTTTATCGATCAGCGTTTCCGGCTCATGAGTCTTCATATGCGAAATCAGTCCTTTAGCATAGCGACTTGCTGGAATATTTTTATACTCAATTCCACGACTTTCCATGATCTCTAAAACTTGATAAAAGTGGTGTAACTCCTCTTTTATCAAAAGCACCATCTTATCGATCAAATCTTGGCTGTATGGTGAGTCGGACTTAGCCATGATTGCCTTGGAAATATTGCTCTTGCCTTTTAAAGTTTCCAATGAGCCTACGTTACGGTAAGCAAAATCTTCGTAGGGCTTAAACCAGTCAAGTAGAGCATGTGAACTGGATTGGTCAACGGCATACTTACGAATTAAAAACATGGCAGATTGGCCAGCTTTTAGTTCGCACAGTAGGTGGTCTAACAAAATGGTTTGAAGGTTCTCTGGTTTCTTTGCTTCCTCTACCCATTCATCAGGTGTACTGCATTGCAGAAATTGGTTAATGGGAGCAAGAAGATCTTGATAGGCGTCTAGATTCATCATTTTAGTTTTAGTACTTCACATTTTTATTGGGCATATCCGTTGTCTTGCGGATAGAAAAAAGGCTGCAATTGCAGCCTTTCTTGACCTGAAGTGAATGTTACCACTTTTTCTTCTCGCCGAAGAGTGCTTCCATGTCATTGTCACGCTCTTTGTCAGCAATCTGCTGCATTTCGGCATCGCTTTTATCTTGGCGCTTTTTATCTAAGTCACCCAACATCTCTTCAAGCTTTTGTTTCGCTTGAATAGAATAAGGATCGCTCTTAGTGCTCAAAGCATCGATACCTTTACGCAGCAGTTGAAGCGCGGTGCCTGGTTGGCCACGAGCGATAGAGTCGTTTGCTCTTTTGATGACATTTTCAATGTTGATGCGAATTTGCATCGTTTCCAAGCGCGCATTTTCGGTGACGTAAGTCTGGGTATCCAATCGGCCTTTGTTGTGCTCGTTACGGATAGTGTCGCGAAGTCGTTTAACCAGCTTAAGCATGACGATAGCTTGTTTATCACTACTCGGCATCTTGAAAGTGGTACTCTCGCCAGTAGGGCCATTCTCTTTTAGCTGCGTAATCTGCTGCTTCATATTTTCGATACGTTGAGCAAGTTGCTTGTTCTTCGGGTCCAGCTCATGCATGCTCTCTAGCGCGTCAAGAATACGATTGTTTAGACACAGCAACAGCTCTTTACTAAAAGGGATATGGTGCGCATGACCAATCAACTCTTCAGTACCATCTATCAAGGCTACATATCGCGCTGATTCCTGCCTTTTTGCGGTTTCAACTTTAACCTTATATTGCAACATAATGTTATAGCCTAGGATTAACACCAGTAGGATGGCTACCAAAGCGATTATTAAACCAATATTCATATCTTTGCGTCTGCTTTACTTTTCTGCGGCTAGCGTTAAAGAATACATGAATCTTATCTTACTCGGCACCTTATTTGTTTGATTATTTTGTCTCTCCCACGTTTTAGTTACTGATAGAAGTCACATCATAGAACTTCGGTCATTTATTGGCTCAACTTTGTGCATATTGTTTCTTGCTTGAAGATTATTAGTATGTGATTGAGGTATAAGTTAGAAATTGCTGTTCATTTCGATTTGAACGCGTTATAACTAATTATTATATCGCTCGCTTGAGTGGCCAATAAACTCTCTCATGAATAAGTAAGGGATTACGATGAAACTGCAGCAGCTGAAGTATATTGTTGAGGTTGTAAACCATAATCTGAATGTATCTGCAACGGCGGAAAGCTTATATACCTCTCAGCCAGGTATCAGTAAACAGGTTCGGTTGCTGGAAGACGAGTTAGGCATTCAGATTTTTGAACGTAGCGGTAAGCACTTAACGCAAGTGACGCCAGCTGGAGAAGAAATTGTACGTATCTCTCAAGAAATTCTCGCTCGTGTAGAAAGTATCAAAGCGGTGGCTGGAGAGCACACCCATCCAGAAATGGGGACGCTGAATATCACCACGACACATACGCAGGCTCGTTATGCACTGCCAGATGTCATCAAAGGTTTTACTTCTCGTTATCCAAAAGTGTCGTTACACATGCACCAAGGTACACCGTCACAAATGTCTGAGGCGATAGCTAAAGGCACAGCGAATTTTGCGATTGCGACAGAAGCGCTTCACTTATATCAAGATGCCATCATGTTGCCTTGTTATCACTGGAATCGTTCAATAGTTGTGCCTAAAGACCACCCACTAGCGAAGAAAGACAAAGTAACGATCAGTGATCTTGCCGCTTACCCATTAGTCACTTACGTGTTCGGTTTTACTGGCCGTTCAGAGCTGGATACAGCATTCAACCGCGAAGGTTTAACCCCGCGAGTGGTGTTCACTGCAACTGATGCAGACGTCATTAAAACTTACGTTCGTATGGGTATTGGTGTGGGTGTGATTGCAAGCATGGCTGTGGATGAAGAGCAGGACGGTGACTTGATTGCAATAGATGCGAGCCATTTGTTTGGCGCGAGCACCACGAGCATCGGCTTCCGCCGTGGTACATTCTTACGCTCTTACATGTTCGATTTTATGGAGCGTTTTGCACCGCACTTGACGCGTCCAGTGGTTGAGCAGGCGATTTCGTTGAAGTCTAATGCAGAAATCGAAGAGATGTTTAAAGACATCGATCTTCCGGTCAGATAACACTTCATTGATGTTTCGATTCCCTCTACAATGCGCTCGTTGTAGGGGGAGCTATGAAAACGCAATTTCAATTTATTAATGACTGCTTAATCGAAAACCAATCTTTGTGGCGATTCGAGCCTTTTAAAAGCAGCATTCACACATCATTACCTTGGCAGGAGCAACATCCTCGACTGTGCCAATGGCTAGCGTCTCTTACTCCCTCTCAAATCGAAGAATACAAAGCAGCACCAGAACTCGCGTTAAAAGCACTTAGTCCGTTTTTGCCTGAGCTTGAACAACTCGCAGAACCGACTCATTTAGAGCTTTTGTCGTTAAACGGCTTGGAACTCGCTCGTGGTTTAGATAACGGTATTCCGGGACGTAAGTTGGAGCAAATTAGCTCGATGGGTGAAGCTGCAATTCAACAACACTGTGGCGAAGAATGGCTAGAATGGTGCTCAGGTAAAGGTTACTTGGGGCGAATCCTGACAACGCAAACCGATCAGCCTGTAACCAGCTTTGAATACCAACAAGCACTGTGCGATTCGGGGCAACAAGCAGCCAATGAACATCATTGGAAGATGACGTTTATTCAAGGCGACGCGTTTGATAGCAAAGCGAAAGCCGTGTTTAAGCCAACGCAACACGCAGTAGCACTGCATGCATGCGGTGACCTTCACGTTCGTCTAATGCAGTACGGCAGTGAAAATGGGATTGCTGCGATGACCATATCACCTTGTTGTTACCACTTGATTCAGTCGGAACAATACCAGCCGATGTCGGAATCGGGCAGGGCTTCTTCTCTCTCATTGTCTAAGCAAGAACTGCGTATCCCATTACAACAAACGGTGACGGGAGGAGAGCGCGTGCGTCGTCATCGTCAGCAGGAAATGATGTTTCGTCTTGGGTTTGATTTGATCACGCGACAAGCTTTGGGAATGGCAGAGTATCAGCCTGTGCCGAGTATCCGTAAGTCGCAATTAAGTGATGGTTTTGAAGCCTTATGTCGCTGGGCAGCGGAGCAAAAAGGCATTGTTCTTCCTCAAGAAATCGATTTCTCTCATTTTGAAAAGTTAAGCGAACAACGCTTCTGGCAAATGGAGAGAATGAGCTTAGTGCAACTTGTTTTTCAACGTCCGTTGGAGATCTGGCTCGCATTAGACAAAGTGCTTTATCTTGAAGAACGTGGTTACCGTGTTAGATTGTCAGAGTTTTGCCCTAAATCGGTCACGCCTAGAAATATTTTAATTTGTGCATATAAGATTTAGTTATTCTTTATAGCCAAACGCTCTATATGAAAAAGCCCACTTATGAGTGGGCTTTTGTAAACAAAACGTGACAAGTTATGTTTTATTTTGTCATTAATTAAACATAGCGATAGCTTGAGTTGGTTCAACGTATTCCAAGTCAAAGCTTTCTGCTACTTCTTTACACGTTACTTTTCCGTGAATAACGTTTAGACCTTCAAGGAAGCCTTTATCTTCTAGAAGTGCTTCGCGGTAGCCTTTATTTGCTAACTTCACGATGTATGGAAGTGTAGCGTTGTTGAGTGCAAATGTTGAAGTGCGAGCAACTGCGCCAGGCATATTTGCTACACAGTAGTGAACCACTTCATCAACGATGTAAGTTGGATCTGCGTGAGTTGTCGCGTGTGAAGTTTCGAAACAACCGCCTTGGTCAATTGCCACGTCAACCACTGCTGCACCAGGCTTCATCTTAGCAATGTGCTCTTTAGTGACCAGTTTAGGTGCTGCTGCGCCAGGAATTAGAACGGCACCGATAACCAGGTCCGCTTCTAGAACATGCTTCTCGATAGCGTCTTCAGTAGAATAAACCACTTTTGCGCGACCTTGGAATTCTTCGTCAAGCTTACGAAGTGTGTCTACGTTACGGTCTAGAATAGTGACGTCAGCGCGAAGGCCAACCGCCATACGAGCAGCGTTTGCACCAACAACGCCACCACCAACGATAACGACTTTTGCAGGTTCAACACCAGGTACGCCGCCTAGGAGTAGACCACGACCGCCGTGCGATTTTTCCAACGTTTGCGCGCCAGCTTGGATAGACATCCGACCTGCCACTTCTGACATTGGTGCTAACAGTGGCAAACGACCCATATTATCTGTTACAGTCTCATAGGCTATACAGACAGCTTTGCTCTTGATTAGCTCATCAGTTTGTGGAAAATCTGGTGCTAGGTGTAAATAAGTAAATAAAATTTGCCCTTCGCGGAGCATTGCTCTCTCTACTGCTTGGGGTTCTTTTACTTTTACAATCATGTCTGCTTGCGCAAATACGTCAGCAGCATGAGGGAGAATGGATGCGCCGACAGCGATGTAATCATCGTCTGAAAAACCAATGCCGGCACCTGCATTGGTCTCAACTAAAACTTGGTGACCATGTGAGATGAGTTCTCTCACGCTAGCTGGGATCATACCAACACGATATTCGTGATTCTTGATTTCCTTAGGTACGCCAATGATCATCCTGTATCCTCTTTCTATAATGGTTGTATTAACTGTTAGTAGGGTGTTATTGTCGAATTAATAACTAGTATAGTTATAGATTTGTAAAATTTGGCACCAAATATTAAAAAGTTGTAGTATATTTTTTTGCAAGGAAGTAATAAGGTGGAATAAAAAATGGCAGACAACTATAAAAAGCCGTCCAAGGAACTAGACCGTATCGACCGCAACATTCTTAATGAGCTGCAGAAAGACGGTCGTATTTCAAACGTTGAGCTTTCAAAACGTGTGGGACTTTCTCCAACGCCATGTTTGGAGCGTGTACGTCGCTTAGAGCGTCAGGGTTATATCACAGGGTATACTGCATTATTGAATCCGCAGTTCCTGGATGCATCACTATTAGTATTCGTTGAGATTACGCTAAACCGTGGTGCGCCGGATGTGTTTGAGCAGTTTAACTCAGCTGTTCAAAAGCTAGACGACATACAAGAGTGTCATCTTGTTTCAGGTGACTTTGACTATCTTCTTAAAACCCGTGTATCAGATATGGGTGCTTACCGCCGACTATTGGGCGATACGTTACTACGTCTACCTGGCGTAAATGACACTCGCACATACGTTGTTATGGAAGAAGTGAAACAATCTAACCAGCTTGTGATCAAAACTCGTTAATTTCTTGCAAAGAAAGCGGTATATGCTTCCGCTTTCGCCAGAGAGTAATTGGGTTTTTCTCCTTGATATGGTTAAATCAATTTACCGAGCGGCTTGATGCCGCTCGGAATGTTTTGCAATTTCCTATTTCATTTCCATATTCAAGTTGATTTATGTTCAAAGAGAACGCAAAGAAAGTCGAAACCATTATCAAAACCAGTGAAGAGCCCCAGTCTTCACGCTTAAATGGCTTCCAACGCTTAAAAGAGTGCTGCTTTATCGTTGGCGTTCTTAGCTCGGTATTGCTTGCGGTTGCACTATTTACCTTCAGTCCGGCCGATCCTTCTTGGTCCCAAACCGCATGGGGAGGGGATATCGATAATGCTGGTGGCCTTTTCGGCGCTTGGCTAGCCGATACTCTATTCTTCACATTTGGCTCTCTCGCTTACCCAATCCCTTTCTTGCTAGCGGCTGCTGCATGGGTGATTTGCCGTAAACGGGGAGAAGATGAGCCCATTGATTTCATGCTATGGGGTACAAGGCTGCTCGGTCTTGTCGTCCTTATTATGACCAGTTGCGGTCTTGCCGATATTAATTTTGATGACATTTGGTATTTTTCATCCGGAGGTGTGGTCGGGGATGTGTTGTCTAGCCTCGCTTTACCTACATTGAATGTACTCGGTACCACATTGGTACTGCTGTTCTTGTGGGGAGCGGGCTTTACGCTCTTCACTGGCATCTCATGGCTTAACATCGTGGAATGGCTTGGTGATCGTGCATTAGCACTAATTGCCGCGCTTGCAAATAAGGCAAGAGGTTCAGAGCAGGAAGTTTTAGAACCTCAGCTTGATGAGTTTGTAGAAGACAAAGTCTCTACGCCTAAACATAATGTAGACCATGAAATTGATGATGAGCCGCTTCCTCATTTAACGGCGTACGATGTCGATGAACCGAAAGGGCCGGCGCCAACGCATGAGTATCCTATTTATATGCCGCAAGCTAAACCTGATAAGCCTGCGGAACAGGCGATGGTAGAACCGACGCCACCACAACGCAAGGCTACGGTTAATGCTGCGCCAGTTTATGCTGAACCTGAGCCTCAAACACAACCTATCCATACGGTTAACACGGATAACGTTGATCCGCTCTTGGAACGCACCAAGCAACTGAATGTTACGATAGAAGAGCTTGAAGCAGCGGCGCAACAAGCAGATGACTGGGGAACTGAAGAACAGGCAGCACCATCATTTGCAGACACTTACTCTTCCTATGTAGAGCCACATACAGCTACAGAAGAACCGATCAGTGTTGAACCAGATTATGCGGAGTACGAACAATTTGAAGCAGAGCAAGTACAGCCGCCAAGTATTGAGCATCCTGTACATGAAGGGCCTGCAATTGATTCTGCTGTATTAGATAGCATCACGGCGCAAACAGAGTCGAGCCAACATATTGAGCCTACGATCTCTGACTTTGATGTGTTAGATGATGAAGATGAAGTGGAGTCTCAGCCTGTACAGCAAGTACAGCCAACAATGCCTCATCAGCAAGCAGCAACACCTTCAACAACATTTGAACCTGCACCTCAAAAAGTGGAAGTAGAAGAGGTCCAAGACAACGACCAAGACGTTACCGCATTCCAAGATATGGTTTCCAATGCGCAAGCCAAAGTCGCTGCAACACAGAACCCATTTTTGGTACAGAAAGAAGAAAACTTGCCAGTTCCGGAAGAGCCACTCCCAACGCTCGAGTTGCTTTATCATCCAGAAAAACGTGAAAACTTTATCGACCGTGATGCGCTAGAGCAGGTCGCTCGATTGGTAGAGAGCAAACTCGCTGACTACAAAATCAAAGCCGATGTGGTTGGTATTTATCCTGGTCCAGTGATCACTCGTTTTGAGCTTGATTTGGCGCCGGGGGTGAAAGTAAGTCGTATTTCTGGTCTTTCAACTGACTTAGCGCGTGCATTGTCTGCGATGGCGGTACGTGTTGTGGAAGTAATCCCTGGCAAGCCTTACATCGGTTTGGAACTGCCAAACATGAGTCGTCAGACGGTCTATTTATCTGATGTCATCAGTAGCCCTCAGTTTGAGCAAGCAACGTCACCAACAACGGTTGTGTTAGGTCAAGACATTGCGGGCGAAGCTGTGGTGGCAGATCTTGCGAAGATGCCTCACGTGTTAGTAGCAGGTACAACAGGTTCTGGTAAGTCGGTGGGTGTGAACGTGATGATTTTGAGCATGCTGTACAAAGCAGGTCCAGAAGATGTACGCTTCATCATGATTGACCCGAAAATGCTAGAGCTTTCTATTTATGAAGGTATCCCTCATCTTCTTTCTGAAGTTGTGACTGATATGAAAGACGCATCAAATGCTCTACGTTGGTGTGTGGGCGAGATGGAACGTCGTTACAAATTGATGTCGGCATTAGGTGTACGTAATGTGAAGGGCTTCAACGAAAAATTGAAGATGGCAGCAGAAGCGGGCCACCCAATCCATGACCCGTTCTGGCAGGAAGGCGACAGCATGGATACTGAACCGCCATTGCTAGAAAAGCTGCCTTACATCGTCGTTGTTGTTGACGAATTTGCTGACCTAATGATGGTGGTAGGCAAGAAAGTTGAAGAACTGATTGCTCGCTTGGCGCAAAAAGCGCGTGCGGCAGGTATTCACTTAATTCTTGCGACTCAGCGTCCATCGGTTGACGTAATTACCGGTCTAATTAAAGCGAACATTCCAACTCGTGTTGCGTTTACGGTATCGACTAAAACGGACTCTCGTACAATCCTAGATCAAGGCGGCGCAGAATCACTACTTGGTATGGGTGATATGTTGTATCTACCGCCGGGATCAAGTCATACAACTCGTGTTCACGGTGCATTTGCATCAGATGATGATGTTCATGCAGTTGTAAACAACTGGAAAGCGCGTGGTAAACCGAACTACATTGAAGAGATCATCAGTGGAGATCAAACTCCAGAAAGTCTATTGCCAGGTGAGCAAATGGAAGCGGATGAAGATGTAGACCCGCTCTTCGATCAAGTTGTTGAGCACGTGGTTCAATCACGTCGAGGTTCGGTTTCCGGTGTTCAGCGCCGATTTAAGATAGGTTACAACCGTGCCGCCCGTATTGTAGAGCAGCTTGAAGCGCAGGGCATCGTAAGTGCTCCGGGTCATAACGGTAACCGTGAAGTACTGGCACCTGCGCCACCAAAAGATTAATGAACTTGTTTTACTCACCTCAGTCCAACTGAGGTGAGTGGTTCTAATAATAGGTATCTGAATGAAAAAACTATTTTCAGCGAAACTTTTCTCTGCGCTTGTTTTAAGCTTTTCCCTCTTTTCTACCGCACACGCAGCATCTCCTAAAGATGAATTAAACAAACGCCTTTCTATGAATGATGGCTTTAGTGCGGATTTCTCTCAGCAGGTTATCAGCCCTGAAGGCGAAACGGTTATGGAAGGAGAAGGTACGGTTGAAATCGCTCGGCCAAGCCTGTTCCGTTGGAGTACAACATTCCCTGATGAGAACCTATTGGTCTCTGACGGTAAGACATTGTGGTACTACAGCCCATTCATCGAGCAAGTGAGCATCTACTGGCAAGAGCAAGCAACAGAGCAAACGCCATTTGTTTTGCTAACGCGTAACCGAGCAAGTGATTGGAATAACTACAAAATATCTCAAAAAGGTGACCAGTTCACTCTCATTCCTACTGCAGTAGACTCCACACAAGGTCAATTCCAGATTAATATTGATGCCAAAGGTGTGGTGAAAGGCTTCAATGTGGTTGAGCAAGACGGCCAAAAAGGTTTGTTCACCTTTAACAACGTGAAGCTGGGTAAACCAAAAGCAGACAGATTCACATTCACAATTCCAAAAGGTGTGGAAGTGGATGACCAAAGGAATTAATTGGTAGTGAGTAATTACACATTAGATTTCTCGGGGGACGAAGATTTTCGTCCCCTTGCTGCTCGTATGAGACCGGAAACGATCGAGCAATATATTGGACAGCAGCACATTTTAGGCCCTGGTAAGCCACTGCGCCGTGCGCTAGAGGCGGGTCACATTCACTCTATGATCCTTTGGGGACCACCAGGCACAGGCAAAACGACATTAGCGGAAGTGGCTGCAAACTATGCCAATGCTGAAGTAGAGCGTGTGTCTGCCGTAACGTCTGGTGTGAAAGAAATCCGTGCAGCAATCGAGAAAGCACGTGAGAACAAAATGGCGGGCCGCCGCACCATCTTATTTGTGGATGAGGTGCATCGCTTCAACAAATCTCAACAAGACGCGTTTTTACCGCATATCGAAGATGGCACGGTTACCTTTATTGGTGCGACGACAGAAAACCCGTCGTTTGAGTTAAACAACGCATTGCTGTCACGTGCACGTGTCTACAAGCTGACGTCTCTCGATAAAGATGAAATCTCACTGGCGCTGAACCAAGCGATCAGCGATAAAGAACGTGGCTTGGGTAACACACCTGCACACTTCGCTGATAACGTATTAGACCGCCTAGCAGAACTGGTAAACGGTGACGCTCGCATGTCTCTCAATTATCTTGAGCTGCTCTACGACATGGCAGAAGACAATGCGCAAGGTGAAAAAGAGATCACGCTTAAGTTGCTTGCGGAAGTAGCAGGGGAGAAAGTCTCTCGCTTTGATAACAAAGGTGATATCTGGTACGACTTAATCTCTGCGGTCCACAAGTCGATTCGTGGCTCTAACCCAGATGCGGCGCTTTACTGGGCTGCACGTATGATTGCTGCGGGTTGTGATCCTCTTTATATTGCCCGTCGATTACTTGCGATAGCATCGGAAGATGTCGGCAATGCGGACCCTAGAGCCATGCAAGTGGCACTCTCCGCGTGGGACTGTTTTACACGCGTTGGTCCAGCAGAAGGTGAACGTGCGATTGCTCAAGCTATTGTTTATCTCGCGTGCGCTCCAAAGAGTAATGCCGTTTACGTTGCTTGGAAACAAGCGCTAACGGACGCTCATAACTTACCTGAATATGAAGTGCCGCATCACCTTCGAAATGCGCCAACCAGTTTGATGAAAGACATGGGTTATGGGGCTGAGTATCGTTATGCTCACGATGAGCCTGGTGCTTACGCAGCAGGTGAGCAATATTTGCCGCCTGAAATGGGCGATCGTAGGTACTATCAGCCGACAAATCGTGGTCTGGAGACCAAAATCGGCGAAAAGTTAGATTACTTGGCTACTTTAGACGCAAATAGCCCACAAAAGCGCTATGAAAAGTAGGCGTTTTTGGATACATTTGTTTAGTAAATTTTTTTAACGCGTACGCTTGGAAAGTGCGCGTGATTTCACAACAAAAAGCATAGGATTAACAATGCTGGATTCTAAATTACTTCGTACAGAGCTGGATGAAACAGCTGCTAAACTGGCGCGTCGTGGCTTTAAGCTAGACGTAGATACTATTCGTAAACTTGAAGAACAACGTAAGTCCATTCAAGTAGAAGTAGAAAATTTACAATCCACGCGTAACTCCATCTCCAAGCAAATCGGCCAAAAAATGGCGGCTGGCGACAAAGAAGGCGCAGAAGAGATCAAGAAACAAATCGGTACGCTAGGTAGCGATCTTGATGCGAAGAAAGTTGAACTTGAGCAAGTAATGGCTCAACTAGACGAATTCACGCGTTCTGTACCAAACATCCCAGCAGATGAAGTGCCAGATGGCAAAGATGAAAACGACAACGTTGAAATCTCTCGTTGGGGTGAGCCAAAGTCTTACGACTTCGAACTGAAAGATCACGTTGACCTAGGCGAAATGGGCGACGGTCTAGACTTCGCAAGTGCAGTTAAGATCACTGGCGCACGTTTCATCGTAATGAAAGGCCAATTTGCTCGTCTACACCGTGCAATCGCTCAGTTCATGCTGGATCTTCACACTGAAGAGCACGGCTACACAGAAATGTACGTACCTTACCTAGTAAACTCTGACAGCCTATTCGGTACTGGTCAGCTTCCTAAGTTTGGTAAAGATCTTTTCCACACTGAGCCGCTAGTAGAAAAAGTAAACGACGAAGAGCCACGTAAACTGTCTCTAATCCCTACTGCAGAAGTACCTGTAACGAACCTAGTTCGTGACACGATTTCTGACGAAGCGGATCTACCAATTAAGATGACAGCTCACACGCCATGTTTCCGTTCAGAAGCAGGTTCTTACGGTCGTGATACTCGTGGTTTGATTCGTATGCACCAGTTCGACAAAGTTGAGCTAGTACAAATCACTAAGCCAGAAGATTCAATGAACGCACTAGAAGAGCTAACAGGTCACGCTGAGAAAGTTCTACAACTTCTTGAGCTTCCTTACCGTAAAGTGGTTCTATGTACAGGTGACATGGGCTTCGGCGCTCGTAAGACTTACGACCTAGAAGTTTGGGTTCCTGCTCAAGAAACTTACCGTGAAATCTCTTCATGTTCTAACATGTGGGACTTCCAAGCTCGTCGTATGCAAGCGCGTTTCCGTCGTAAAGGCGAGAAGAAACCTGAGCTTGTACACACGCTAAACGGTTCTGGTCTAGCTGTAGGTCGTACAATGGTTGCTATCCTAGAAAACAACCAAGAAGCAGACGGCCGTATTGCAATCCCTACAGTACTTCAGAAGTACATGGCGGGCGCAACGCACATCGGTTAATTCATTAACCACTAGAACACCAAAACCCAGCCTTAGTGCTGGGTTTTTTGTTATCTGCGTCGAGTGAAAATTGATTATTACTAAGCTGCAATAGTGTTTTCGAATTTACCCTAATTATCTTGTTATTTGTAATCGATATAATCATCCACCTTACCACGGTAAGTAGATTTTCTCATTCAAGTAACGAGGAGGGCTTATGGCCGTAGGGTGGGCCAATGACGATAGCGTCAGCCAACAAATTCAAAACACAATAGACGACGAGATTTCCCGTGTTCGTGGCAGTATCGCAAGGGGTGAAAGCGCCCATTATTGCGATGAGTGTGGTGATGAGATCCCAGAAGCACGTCGTTTTGCTATGAAAGGCGTTCGTTTGTGTATCGAATGTCAGTCAACAATCGAATTGGTGTCTCAACGCCAAGCATTGTTCAATAGACGAGCGAGTAAAGACAGTCAACTCCGATAACTTTACTGCTCTAATAAATAACGAGACGGTTTGAGTCTCATACTCAAACCGTTTTCATGTTCAATTGAACTATGAAGCGAAGCAGTCTTTACGTTGTAACGCAGCATCAATCGCATTCACTAACTTTTCAATATCTTCTGGCTTGCTGATGAACGGCGGCATCATATAAATCAGTTTGCCAAATGGACGAATCCACACTCCGTGTTCAACAAACAAGGCTTGGATGGTTTCCATATTCACAGGGCGATACGTCTCCACTACGCCAATGGCACCTAACCAACGGGTGTTTTTTACCAACTCGTGTTCTTCAAGTTTTGGCAGTAACTCAGAAAACAACGCTTCGATTTGTTGGGTTTGCTGTTGCCAGTTACCTTGTTCAATCAATTCCAAACTTGCAGTGGCAACAGCGCAGGCAAGTGGGTTACCCATAAAGGTTGGGCCGTGCATAAAACAGCCTGCATCACCACCACAAACGGTGTCTGCTACGTGTTTGCTCGCCAGGGTCGCAGAGAGGGTCATGTAGCCGCCAGTGAGTGCTTTCCCGACACACAGAATGTCTGGTTGAATGTCTGCATGTTCGCAGGCAAACAACTTACCGGTACGACCAAATCCGGTAGCGATCTCATCTGCAATCAATAACAAGCCGTATTTGTCGCAAAGCCTACGCACGCCTTTGAGAAATTCTGGATGGTAGATGCGCATGCCGCCTGCGCCTTGAACAATAGGTTCTAGGATCACCGCAGCAAGTTCTTGATGGTGCGTATCAATCTTATGCTCGAAGTCAGTAAGAGCTTCTGGATCCCATTCATCCCAATAACCACAAGTTGGGGACTCCGCAAAGATATGTTCAGGTAAAAAGCCTTTGTAGAGAGAGTGCATTGAGTTGTCAGGATCGGTAACCGACATCGCCGCAAACGTATCGCCGTGATAACCGTGTCGCAAAGTAAGAAACTTCGGTCGGCGTTCGCCTTTTGCATGCCAATATTGCAGTGCCATTTTTAAGCTGACTTCTACGGCAACGGAGCCTGAATCGGCAAGGAATACATGTTCAAGATTACTTGGGGCTAGGGATAGCAACTTCTTACACAAACTGATTGCTGGCTGGTGGGTAATCCCGCCAAACATCACGTGAGAGACCTGATCGATTTGCTGGTGAGCGGCTTGATTTAAGTGCGGATGGTTATAGCCGTGGATCGTCGACCACCAAGAAGACATTCCATCGACCAGCTCTGTACCGTCTTCCAGTTTAATGTGAACACCATTTGCCGATGCCACTGGGTAGCAGGTCAGAGGTGTCAATGTCGAAGTGTAAGGATGCCAGATATGCTGGCGGTCGAAGGCGAGATCCATGTGCGATTCCAATAACAATTAAGATTAAAAAATAAACAGATGTAAACTTTGTTCCTTTGTGTTGTGTTGACAGTTTATCGAGACTCAGTAGACTGTCAACACAACAACAAAAGTGACTAAAGGAATACACGTGGAAGTTCGTCATAACTGGACGCATGCTGAAGTGCGCGATCTCATGGAAAAACCATTCATGGATCTCCTATTCGAAGCGCAGCTTGTACATCGTCAATATCAACAAACCAACCATGTTCAAGTAAGCACGCTTCTGTCGATTAAGACAGGTGCTTGTCCAGAAGATTGTAAGTACTGTCCTCAGAGTGCTCGTTACACCACAGACATCGAGAAAGAGCGTCTGATGGAAGTAGAACGCGTACTCGATGCTGCGCAAAAAGCCAAAAATGCTGGTTCTACTCGATTCTGTATGGGCGCAGCATGGAAAAATCCAAAAGAGCGTGACATGCCGCATTTGACCGACATGATCAAAGGCGTGAAGGGCATGGGTTTAGAAACGTGTATGACATTAGGCATGTTGACACCAGATCAAGCAAAACAACTGGCAACCGCAGGTTTGGATTACTACAACCACAACCTAGATACGTCTCCTGAATTTTACGGCAACATCATTACCACACGTACTTATCAAGACCGTTTAGATACTTTGTCTCATGTTCGTGATGCTGGCATGAAGATCTGTTCCGGTGGCATCATCGGTATGGGTGAAAGTGCTAACGACCGAGCAGGTTTGTTGGTTGAATTAGCTAACTTGCCAGTGCATCCTGAAAGTGTGCCAATCAACATGCTGGTTAAGGTGAAAGGCACACCACTGGAAGAGGTGGACGATGTTGAGCCATTCGATTTCATTCGCTTGATTGCGATTGCGCGCATCATGATGCCTCAATCAGCGGTTCGTCTATCGGCTGGCCGTGAAAACATGAACGAACAAATGCAAGCGCTGTGTTTTATGGCGGGTGCAAACTCAGTCTTCTATGGCTGCAAACTTCTGACGACTCCAAATCCTTCTGAAGATAAGGACATGATGCTGTTCAATAAGCTCGGTATTAACAGCCAAGAGGTGTCTCAAAAGCCTGATGAAATCGAAGAAAACGAGTTACTCGATCGCGTCGTAGAGCGCGTTGCTGCCCGTCCGACAAAAGACGACCTTTTCTACGATGCCAGCGTTTAAATCTCGTATCGAGTCCGCCCTTGCTGAGCGTAAAACGCAAGGGTTGAATCGTTCTATGAATGTGGTGTTTGCCGGTAACCAGTCCGTTTTGGAACACGAAGGTAGACGCTACATTAATTTCTCAAGTAATGATTATTTGGGATTGGCTAATGACCAAGCGCTTGTTCGGGCTTGGCAGCAAGGTTTAAGCGTATATGGTAGTGGCAGTGGAGCATCACCGATGGTGACTGGCTTTAGTGCCGCGCACAGCAATTTAGAAGCCGCACTGACCGAATGGTTGGGTTACGACAGAGCAATTCTGTTTGGTTCTGGATTCAGTGCTAATCAAGCCTTGTTGTTCACCTTGTTGGAAAAATCAGACGTATTGATCCAAGACCGTTTGAACCATGCCTCACTGATGGAAGCGGGGGCGTTGTCACCAGCTAAGATGAAGCGCTTCAAACACAATGACATCGAGCACCTAAAGTCGCTGATTAATAGCGAAGACAACCATCTAGTTGTGACTGAAGGGGTATTCAGCATGGACGGCGACTGTGCGCCGCTTAGCGATATAGCTGAAGTCACTCGTAGTCATGATGCTTGGTTTGCTGTCGATGACGCTCATGGTATTGGCGTTCTTGGTCAATCCGGTGGTGGTTCTTGCGAGTTGGCAACGGTTAAACCCGAGATACTGATCGTTACTTTCGGCAAAGCGTTTGGTATGTCTGGCGCGGCTATTTTATGTGACCACGCAACGGGAGACTTTTTGACTCAGTTTGCTCGTCACCATGTGTATTCCACAGCGATGCCTCCGGCACAAGCCTACGCGCTCACGCATGCGGTTTCTATGGTTCAAGAGCAGTCTTGGCGACGTGAAAAGCTCTCTGAGCTTAGTGAAGTGTATCGAGATAGCCTTAGCGACCTTGAGGGGTTTGTTGAGACTCAAACTTCGATTAAGCCCTTTTTGATTGGTGAATCTGAATTGGCTTTGCGAGTAGCAGGTGCTTGTCGCCAAAACGGTATTTGGGTGACTGCTATTCGCCCTCCGACGGTGCCTAAAGGAACGTCTCGTCTTCGAATCACACTCACTGCCAATCACACTAATGAACAAGTTAAAACGCTTTCAATCGCATTGAAGCAAGCATTAGGAGCGCTGTAATGGATAATGCAACTACCGCATTAGCGCAAACGCTCGCGTTAGAGAGTTTCCATCAAGATAAAGACGCGATTGCCTCTTCGTTTGGTAAAGCAGCAGAAACATACGATAAACATGCGGCTTTTCAACGTGATGTCGGGCATCAGATGCTTGATAAACTTCCTGAAAACTTGACGGGAAAACGTGTATTGGATTTAGGTTGTGGCACGGGTTATTTCTCCCAACTACTTCAACAACGCGGTGCGGAAGTAGTCTGCGGCGATATCTCTCAAGCCATGTTAGATAAAGCAGAGCAGCGTTGTGGTGCAGTACGAATGCACTACCAAGTTGCTGATGCTCAAAACTTACCATTTGACGATGATAGCTTCGATTATGTGTTTTCAAGTTTAGCGCTGCAATGGTGTACAGATTTAAGTTACCCACTAAAAGAAGTGCGCCGCGTGCTAAAAAATGGTGGGAAAGCGTGGTTCTCTACACTGGTTGATGGATCACTGTATGAGCTGCGTGCATCATGGGAAAAAATTGATGCATATCAACACGTCAATAACTTTCTAACGCTCAATCAGGTAAAAATTGCGTTAGCGCAATCTCGATGTGACAGCCATCAACTAGACTTGACCACCATCACAGTTTGGTACGACTCTGCATTTTCAGTTATGCGTGACCTCAAAGGTATAGGTGCAAATCACGTAAGCGGGCGCTCACACGGTTTAACTAGTCGCGAGACTTTGTTAAAAGTTGAGCATGCGTACCAAGCGTTTAAAAACGATCAAGGTCTTCTACCTGCAAGTTATCAGGTTTGTTTTGGAGTAATACATCTATGATTGATGCTTTTTTTATTGCTGGTACGGATACTGATGTTGGAAAGACGGTAGCGTCTAAAGCCATTTTGCAAGCGATCGCCGCAAAAGGACTAAACACTATTGGTTATAAGCCAGTGGCAGCAGGGAGTGACAAGACTGAAGCCGGATGGCGTAACTCTGATGCTTTACACTTACAAGACGCCGCAACACTCGATGTGGCCTATGATGATGTGAACCCATACGCTTTAGAGTTGCCTGCTTCTCCCCACATTGCAGCGAAGCATGAACATGTCGAAATAAGTTACGATGTTCTGAGTCAAAAACTGGCTCAACATAAGCAGCAAGCCGATGTTGTTCTCGTTGAAGGTGCTGGAGGCTGGCGTGTGCCAGTATCCGATACGGACTGTTTATCTACATGGGTAAAAGAAGAGCAGTTACCTGTTGTACTGGTGGTTGGCATTAAATTAGGCTGTTTGAGCCACGCTTTACTCACAGCAGAGAGTATTAAAGCGGATGGTTTGAATCTTGTTGGCTGGGTGGCAAACCGCGTCAACCCAGGCACAGAGCACTACGCTGACATTATCGAGATGCTAGAAGCACGTATCGATGCACCTAAGCTTGGGGAAATTCCATATATTCCAAGTGCTAAACGTAAAGAGCTAGGCAAGTACATTAATGTAGAGCCGTTGCTAAACACTGACTAATGGTGTTTAGGGTAAAAGACTAAAAAACCAAAGGGCTGCGCAATGCAGCCCTTTCTTGTTGGTGTAACCTAAAAAGTCAGATTACTTATCTTGGCTGAGCCCCATCAATGCTTGTTGTGTTTCTGCAACACGCTGAGACATATGATGATCGGTTGAAATACCAAGTTGTTGCTTTGCCTCGTCCTCTGAGATGCCTAGGTGACAACGCAGTAAATCAATAGCCATTTGATAGTCGTTAGTTTCTACCATGGTTTTTCCCTCAATACATGGAGTTTTTGAGCTCACCCAATGCACTTTTTGCAATGTACTTAGAGTGGCTCTGTTTTGTTCATCTCATTCGAATTTAGCATGTCCATGTAGCCGCACAATAAGACCAAAGTCTATAGCAGAGCTAACGTACTGTTTTTGGTCTATTAAAAAATTTCTAGCTAAGTTGCTAAGAGGTGATAGATTTAACACCAAGATCATCTATCAATAGATGATGGGTAGCTCAGAGCTTATTTTATCATTTTGATAAATGTATATGAACGGAGGTTCCGGCTCCTACCAAAGCATGTTTTGAAATCGCTTGAATCAAATATTTCAGTCCCGAAAACAAATGTTGCAATTTATTGCTTAACCTTGTTTTTATCGCGGATAGACTATATCTATAACGCACGGAACATGAAAATCAACGGAATTGGCTTTTATAGCGATTACCATTTGTTCCTTATAACAATCCGTTTTAAAAAAACGATAAGCTTCCTCGGAGAAAAGTAATGAAGCGAATTATGTTATTCCTAGCAACTAACCTAGCTGTCGTGCTAGTGCTTAGTGTTGTTCTGAATATTGTTTACGCTGTAACTGGAATGCAACCAGGCAGTCTGTCAGGTTTACTTGTAATGGCTGCTGTATTTGGTTTTGGTGGCGCATTTATTTCGTTGATGATGTCAAAGGGTATGGCGCTACGCTCGGTTGGTGGTATGGTCATTGAAAGCCCGCGCAACGAAACGGAGCATTGGTTAGTCGAAACTGTGGGTCGTCAAGCTCAACAAGTGGGTATTGGTATGCCAACGGTGGCTATTTATGATTCACCAGATATCAATGCATTTGCGACAGGTGCAAAACGAGATGACTCTCTTGTCGCCGTTTCTACTGGTCTTTTACACAATATGACTCGTGATGAGGCAGAGGCAGTACTTGCACACGAAGTGAGCCATATTGCAAATGGTGATATGGTCACGATGACGTTGATGCAAGGTGTCGTGAACACGTTTGTTATCTTCCTATCACGCTTTATTGCCAATATCGTGGCATCGAACGATGATGAAGAAGGCCAAGGTACAAATATGATGGTTTACTTTGGCGTATCCATGGTGCTTGAACTGGTATTTGGTTTCCTAGCTAGCTTCTTGACTATGTGGTACAGCCGTCATCGCGAATTCCACGCGGACGCAGGTGCTGCGCGCCTCGTTGGCAAAGAAAAAATGATTGCGGCTCTAGAGCGTTTGAAGGTGAGTCATGAATCTCAACTGGATGGCACCATGATGGCGTTTGGTATCAATGGCAAGCAGTCGCTGACTGAGCTATTAATGAGCCACCCTCCGCTAGATAAACGTATTGCAGCGTTGCGAGGCCAGCAATACTAATTGTTCCTACTTAAATAATTGTTAATCTGCTGAAAAGGCTTGGTTTTGACCAAGCCTTTTTTTTCGCCGATTGATCGCGTGCGAACTTCATCACGTACTACTTACAGAAATAAAGTTATACAAAATTATTTTTGTACAACTTTGGTGGAATGAACTATCTTGTACATATAATAATTTTGTACAACTTAATGGGCGTGTAGGAGTAAAAAATGGACATACAGTCTGTTGGCAATATCTATCAAAAGCTCAACAAAGCGAACTTACATCTGCTTAAGGATATATATCACCAAGATGTAGTATTTGAGGACGCAGCGCATCGTTTAGAAGGATGGCCAGCACTTTCGGATTATTTCACCTCATTATATGCCAACGTCATCAGTTGTGATTTTGTAATCCATGAGCATCAACAAGTCGGAGATACAGGCTTCCTAACTTGGACAATGGACCTTCAGCATCCCAAACTTCAGAAGGGTGCGCCTATTCTCGTCAATGGTGTTTCGCACCTCAAATTTAGCGAAGGTCAGGTCATTTATCACCGAGACTATTTTGATCTCGGAGAGATGCTCTATGAGCATTTACCGTTACTTGGTTCAGTCGTTAAAACCATCAAGCAGAGGTTAGGACAATGAACAACACCATCTTAATCACAGGCGCCACCTCCGGAATAGGAAGGCAGCTTGCCCTAGATTACGCGAACTCAGAATGGAATGTGATTGCTTGTGGTCGGAATCAAGATGTTCTTGCAGAACTGGAGGCAGTTTCCTCCAAAATTCATACATTGCAGTTTGATGTGACAAATTATGAGGAAACTCAGCAGGCGCTCTCTAATTTGCCATTTACGCCAAACACATGGGTTTTTAACGCAGGCGATTGTGAGTACATGGATGAGGGAGTGGTCGACGCGAAACTCATGGCGCGTGTGATGAACGTAAATGTTGTCGGTGTTGCCAACTGCGTTGAAGGCTGCCAAGTGCATTTAGAGAGAGGGCACCGCATTGTTATTGTTGGCTCTATCGCATCAGAAGTGGCATTGCCTCGTGCTGAAGCTTACGGCGCATCCAAAGCGGCAGTCAGTTATTTTGCACGCACGCTCGCCGTCGACTTGAAAAAGAAAGGGATCAAAGTGGTAACGGTGTTTCCTGGTTTTGTTGAAACGCCGTTGACTGACAAAAACGACTTCGAAATGCCAATGATCATTTCTACTCAGCAAGCGTCGGACTCTATCAGGAAGCAGTTAGCCGCCAACAAGACCTATATCTATTTCCCGGCGAGATTTACCAGTATTTTACGTTTTATCTCGTTACTTCCATACAGTTGGCAAGCTCGCCTAACTGCTAAACTCGTATCATAAGAAGGAATAAAAATGAAAACAGCAGGAAGAAAGAAGATAGCGATTGTGGGAACGGGAATCTCTGGCCTTACTTGTGGTTATTACTTGCATAAAGAACATGATGTAACGCTGTTTGAAGCGAACGATTACATCGGTGGCCATACTGCAACCGTTGATGTGAGCCTTGATGGTAAAGAATACGCGATAGATACTGGGTTCATCGTCTATAACGACCGTACGTACCCTAATTTCATTAAAATGATGAGCGAGATTGGCGTTGAAGGTCTGCCGACTCAAATGAGCTTCAGTGTCAGAAATGATGGGAACGGACTAGAGTACAACGGCCACACAGTGTCGACATTGTTTGCTCAAAAACGTAACTGGGCAAACCCTAAATTTTATCGATTTATCTTCGAGATACTTCGTTTCAATAAACTTGCCAAGCGCTTCGCTAGCGAGCAATCCTCGCACTCTCAGACGTTAGGTGAGTTCCTTGATGAACACAAATTCAGTGCTTTCTTTACCGATAACTACATATTACCGATGGGTGCTGCGATTTGGTCGTCGACTTTAGCTGACATGCGTGCATTCCCTCTTATGTTCTTCTTACGTTTCTTCCTCAACCACGGTCTGCTAGATGTGACTAACCGGCCACAATGGTATGTGATTAAAGGTGGTTCACGTTCATACATTCCACCATTGACCAAAGGCTTTGCGGAGAATATTCGTCTTAATAGTCCTGTCGAAAAAGTGGTTCGCAACGAAAAAGGGGTTGGCGTTCAAGTTCGCGGAGAAACGCATTGGTTTGATGACGTTATCTTTGCTTGTCACAGTGATCAAGCAATGAGAATGCTAGAGGATATCAGCCCAATTGAGCAGGAAATCTTGGGGGATATGACATACCAAGCAAATGAAGTTGTTCTTCATACCGACTCTGCCGTACTACCAAAACGTAAGGCAGCATGGGCATCATGGAACTACCTATTGGAAGGAAGTGAAGAGGAACAGCAACGCCTCCCTTCGCTCACTTATAACATGAACATTCTTCAGCATATTCAATCAGAACACACGTTTTGTGTAACGTTGAACAGTACTGAGCAAATTAACTCAAATAAAGTCTTGCGTTCGTTCACTTATCATCATCCAGTATTCACCACTGAGTCTATTGCAGCGCAGCAGCGCAAAGATGAGATACAGGGCAAAAAAAGTACCTGGTTCTGCGGCGCTTATTGGTACAACGGTTTTCATGAAGATGGCGTGCGTAGCGCGCTTGATGTTGTGAAAGAACTAGAAGAAAAGTACCGCGAACAAAATGTGGTTCCTTTCGAAAAAGGCGCAGCGTGATATGGATAGCGAAATGAACAGCCGATTGTTTATAGGCAACGTTCGTCACCGTCGATTCACGCCGGTGAATCATGAGTTGAACTACTCTTTATTTATGCCCGCCATCGATGTAGACGAGATCGATGCTTTAGAGAAAAAAGTATGGGGTTTTGGTTCGCGTTGGTGGCATTGGGCTCGCTTCAAGCGCAGTGATTACATTGGTGAAGGTAGCGTCAAGTCGGCAGTGCACAGCAAAATTGAAGAACTGACAGGTGTTCGCTGTACCGGCAAGGTAATCGCAGTCTGTCACTTGCGTTATCTAGGACTTTATTTCAGTCCCGTTAATTTCTACTACGTTTATAACACGGAAGGAGAATGGAAGTATCTCCTCGCAGAGGTGAGTAACACTCCTTGGAATGAACGACATTACTACGTGGTGTCAGCAGATAAAGAAGAAGAAAAATTTGGTTGGGAACAAGATAAAGCATTCCATGTTTCACCATTCAACCCGATTGACCAACTCTACCGCTGGAGAATTAAACCTTTGACAGACAAGTTGAATATTCATCTTGAATGTCACAAAGGAGAGAAACACTTTGATGCCACCATGGTTATGAAAGCAAAGCCACTTTCAAGCAAAACCTTATTGAGGTGTTTGATCGTTACACCAATACAAACGGTAAAAGTAATGGTTGGTATTTATTGGCACGCATTAAAACTTTGGGTGAAAGGCGCACCTTTTTATTCTCATCCTAAATATTCAACGCATGAAGAAATAGAAGCCGATATTGAAAAAACAGACAAAAAAAATAAAAAGCACAAGGAGAATTCTGCATGTTAAATACTAGTTCTATGACATTGCCGCGTAAATTGACGACAACGCAAAAAGCGGCTCGCGGAGTTATTTTTCAATGTCTGCAAAAAATGGAAATCGGCTGCTTAACAGTTATTGAAAGTTTTAAGACGGAAACGACAGAGCGAAGCGAGCGTTTTAGTGCGCCAAATGGGGAGTATAGTGGTCAACCTGTTGTCGCTACTATAGAGGTAAAACATCCAGGCTTTTATTCACGGATCTTGCAGGGCGGTAGTATTGCTGCTGGTGAGGCTTATATGGATGGGTGGTGGGATAGCCCCGATTTAACCTCATTAATGAAACTGATGGCCCTTAACATGCGTGCTCTAGATAAACTCGAAGAGCAAGGCAGTTGGTTGACTAAAATACTGTACAAGTTCAGCCATTGGTCAAACAGAAACTCTGAAGAGAACTCACGTAAAAATATCCATGCGCATTACGACTTGGGTAACAACCTATACGAAGCGTTCCTTGACACCAATATGCTGTACTCGTCGGCGCTTTACAATCATGCGGATGACTCTCTAGAGCAGGCTCAAATCAACAAAATGGATCGTCTATGTCAGCAACTTGAGCTGAAATCTACCGATCATGTTGTTGAAATTGGCACTGGGTGGGGCGCTATGGCGATTTACATGGCTGAACAATACGGTTGTCAGGTCACCACAACAACGATATCTGAAGAGCAACACGCGTACGCGGAGCAAAAAATCAAAGAGCGTGGCTTAGAAGACAAAATCACTCTACTCAAAGAAGATTACCGAAACCTAACCGGCACTTATGACAAGCTCGTTTCTATTGAAATGATTGAAGCTGTGGGCAAACAATTCCTGCCTTCGTACATTAAGGTCTGTGAGTCTTTATTGAAGTCTGGTGGCTTGATGGCGATTCAAGCGATTACGATTGCCGATCAGCGTTACGATTACTACAGTAACAACGTCGACTTTATCCAAAAGTACATTTTCCCGGGTGGTTTTTTACCGTCGGTAACCTCACTAACCCAAGCAACAACAAAGTACAGTGACTTAGTGACGCGAGACTTGTTCGATATTGGTTTGGACTACGCCAAGACGCTGAACGAATGGCACCTTCGTTTTAATCGAGCAGAGAGTGAAGTGCGCTCGTTTGGCTACGACGACCGCTTTGTGCGTATGTGGCGCTACTATTTGAGCTACTGTGAAGGTGGCTTTTTGGCTCGCACGATCAGTGCAGTTCACATGACGTTTCAACGCCCGTAGTTCGTTATGAAGGTATTTCTTGCTTCGACATGGTTCCAACTCTGCTGGTTTGCAGCGGTGCTTGGAACCTATCAATGGCAATGGGTCACGTTATTCCTTACTTTGGCAACCCTACTATATTGTTTGAAAACTGACGCATCTTCGCTCAAAAGTATTGGTGTGATCGCCACGATTGGTCTCGTGCTTGATACATTAAATCAGCAATTTTCAATTTTCATGTTTGCCACTCAATGGTTACCCCTTTGGCTTTTGTGCCTTTGGGTTCTGTTCGCCTGGTATGCCTATCAACTCAAGTCAATTTTGTACCGTTTCCCAAAAACCTACGTATCAATAGTAGGCGGACTCGGAGGAACGGCGAGCTACTTTGCTGGCCATAAACTCCAAGCCGTTGAATTTGGATTCAGCACTGGCGCTACACTGGCAATGTTGTTTGTCGAATGGTGCGTCATGATGCTCTTGATACTCAAGGTGTACGGAAATGAAAAGCTTGAAGAGAGACTTAACTCAGAGACTGACTAGGTTGCTTGCGTTGGTAATAGTAACTGGTTCTTTTGCTCTGCAAGCTCAACCTGTTGGAAATAGCGAAGCTGCCAGCAACATTGCGAATTGGAAGGGGTGGAAAACTGTTGGAGAAGCCCAACTTACTTGGTTCATCTTCGATATTTATCACTCAAGATTAAAAGCGCCTGATGGAAAGTTCATCGTAAGCGATGACGTATCGCCACATCCCCTTGCATTGGAAATTAATTACAAGAGAGACATCAGTAAGCAACAGCTGCTTGATGTGACGGATGAGCAGTGGGCGAAACTGGGTTTTACTGACTCATATCGAAAAACTTGGATCAGCGAGCTCGATCGTATGTTTCCTGATATTCAAAAAGGTGACGAGCTTACTTATCTAACAGATGGAAAATCTGGTCAGCTGTTTTATAAGCAGGTTGGGGACGTGCAAGTAAAGAACGTTGGCATCATTGAAGACGAACGAATGAACGATGCATTTTTAGCTATATGGTTATCACCCAACACAGAATTCCCGAAACTCCGAAAACAATTGATAGGGCAGGTTAGATAGTGCTTAAACGAATTTTTAAATCAGCGACTTTAGTGGCAGCTGTTTTTCTTTCGGCATGTTCCGCAGACATTGATAATTACCGCTCTTCTACACCGACTTTTGACGTATTCGGTTATTTCGAAGGCGACATAAAGGCGTGGGGGATGGTGCAAGATTATACCGAACAGCAAACCCGTCGCTTTGAAGTCGATATAGTGGGTACTGTAGAAGGTGATACGCTGACGCTGGTGGAAGACTTCGTGTTTGATGACGGAGAGGTGGACCAGCGAATTTGGGTTATCACTAGATTAGAAGACGGTAGTTATGAAGGTAAGGCAGACGATATTATAGGTGTAGCAACAGGGGAAGAGCAGGGCAATGCGCTACAGTGGCAATATGACTTTGAGCTACAAATGGAGGATTCATCAGTGACGGTTGCTTTTGATGATTGGCTTTATCGTCAGGATGACAGACACGTTTTCAATCTAACGAAAATAAAAAAGTTTGGTGTGGAAGTAGGAACAATAACCTTGTTCTTCCAAAAGCAGCCATAACAAATGGGGCTGATCTTCAATTAATAATCCATTCCATATAACTAAAATTATTTTCTCCCGACCTAACTCTCCTAACTAAAAAAGGTTGACGCTTTCGCGTCAACCTTTTAGGTATCTGGTCGTTACAGGAGGATTACAGCTTATCTGTCAGCTCGATTGCTTGACCGATATAGTTCGCTGGCGTCATCTCTTTCAGACGTGCTTTCTCGTGCTCAGGAAGCTCAAGACCGTCGATGAAGTTACGCATTGCTTCGCCGTCTACACGCTTACCACGAGTTAGCTCTTTCAGCTTCTCGTATGGCTTCTCGATGCCGTAACGACGCATAACTGTTTGTACTGGCTCTGCTAGTACTTCCCAGTTCTTGTCTAGTTCAGCAAGAAGCGCTTCACGGTTTACTTCTAGCTTGCTGATGCCTTTAAGCGTAGAAGTGTAAGCGATGATAGCGTAGCCAACACCAACACCAAGGTTACGTAGAACCGTTGAGTCAGTTAGGTCACGTTGCCAACGAGAGATAGGCAGTTTCTGTGCTAGGTGGCCGAATACAGCGTTCGCAAGACCTAGGTTACCTTCTGAGTTTTCAAAGTCGATTGGGTTAACTTTGTGAGGCATTGTTGAAGAACCGATCTCACCCGCAATAGTTTTTTGCTTGAAGTGGCCTAGTGCAATGTAACCCCAAACGTCACGGTCGAAGTCAATCAGGATAGTGTTGAAACGAGCGATAGCATCGAACAGCTCAGCGATGTAATCGTGCGGTTCGATTTGAGTTGTGTAAGGGTTCCAAGTTACGTCTAGAGACTCTGTGATGAACTCTTCAGAGAACTTGTGCCAATCTAGCTCTGGGTAAGCAGAAAGGTGTGCGTTGTAGTTACCTACTGCACCGTTGATTTTCGCTAGGATCTCAACGTTTTCGATTTGCTTGAATTGACGCTCCATACGGTACGCCACGTTAGCCATTTCTTTACCCATAGTAGATGGAGAAGCAGGCTGACCGTGTGTACGAGATAGAAGAGGAATGTCGCGGTATTCCACTGCTAGTGCTTTGATAGCGTCGATTAGGTTACGGATTTCTGGAAGAATCACGTTCTCACGCGCTTCTTTAAGCATTAGAGCGTGTGATGTGTTGTTGATGTCTTCAGAAGTACATGCGAAGTGGAAGAACTCGTTTACTGCGTGCAGTTCAGGAACGTCTGCTACTTTCTCTTTTAGGAAGTACTCAACCGCTTTTACGTCGTGGTTAGTTGTACGCTCGATCTCTTTGATACGGCGTGCATCTTCTTCAGAGAAGTTTGCAGCAAGGTCGTCTAGGAATTGGTTTGCTTCTGCGCTAAACGCTGGCACTTCTGCAATTTCAGCAGTAGCAGCAAGCTTTTGTAGCCAGCGGATTTCAACGATAGTACGGTACTTTAGTAGACCGTATTCACTGAAAATTTCGCGTAACGCAATTGTCTTGCTTCCGTAACGGCCGTCTACTGGTGAAACAGCAGTCAATGCTGACAGTTCCATGATGTTCTCCTGAATTGGGTTTCTAAATTTCGTGAGCTTTATACCAATAACTGTGGCAATTGTCACGAATATTGCGCAAACGTTTGCGCGAGATTTGTTTTAGTCGAAAAAAATGAGCTCGCGATAAACGCGAGCTGCTTATTTGATATTTTACTACAGACGAGCAAGAAGGATTTGTGCTTGCTCTACCATCTTCTTGCGCCCGAAGATTAGGTGGCGACGCTTACCACCAACTTGACGCCAAAGAACTGCACTACGAATGCCAGATAACAACAGCGCACGAACTTTGTGTTGGCTTGCCGTCTGCTGCAGTACAGATGGCGTGCCCGTTACTTGAATGCGTGGGCCAATAGGGCTAACGACATCCAGATAGATGCTCGCTAAATTGCTGATCATTTGATCGTCTAGTAGCTCAAAGTGCTCTGACTGACGCTTGGCCATTTGAATACGATCACCAAGCTGAGACATAGCATCGTTACGAGAGCTTAACTTACGTTCTAACGCCATTAAACTAATAATGTAACGAGTAATTTCACTGCCTGATGGTGTGCTATCAATCCCTTTAACCAAGCATTCTAGGCCGAGCTTTAGATCGGCTTCGCGACCGAATACGCCAACTGTGTTAGCAGGGTTCGTGCTCAAAATAGCGTTGATTGATGTTTCAAAAGCATCTTGATCACAATGTCCGTTTCTCGCTACCTGTTGAACTAAAGCAACAGCTTGGCAAATCCCAGCGAAAGCGATAGTACGGTCATAAAGTGTATTCGCCACGTAACGACTCCTAAGCTTGAGAATATTTAATGCGTTGCTCGATGATGCCGCCACCTAGGCACACGTCACCTTTGTAGAACACTGCTGATTGACCTGGAGTTACAGCAATTTGTGGCTCGTCAAAGATAACTTTAATGTTTTCATCATCGATAGGGATGATTGTACAAGGAATATCTTCCTGACGGTAACGAGTTTTCACTGTGCACTTCATAACATCGCGAATTGGCTCACGATCTACCCAATGAAGTTGTGATGCAAGTAGACCTTCTGATTTCAACATCGGATGGTCTTTACCTTGAACAGCAATCAAAACGTTACGTTCTAGATCTTTCTCACCAACGAACCATGGGTCCTCGTTACCACCGCCGCCTTTACGGCCACCGATGTGTAGACCTTTACGCTGACCAAGTGTGTGGTACATCAGGCCTTGGTGTTGACCAATCACTTCGCCTTCTGGAGTCTCGATATTACCAGGCTGAGCTGGAAGGTAGCGACCGAGGAATTCTGTAAACTTGCGTTCACCGATGAAACAAATACCAGTTGAGTCTTTCTTCTTAGCGGTAATTAGATCTTGTTCTTCCGCAATGCGGCGCACTTCTGGCTTCTCTAGATCACCAACAGGGAATAGGCTACGTGCGATTTGCTCGTTGCTTAATGTGTACAGGAAGTAGCTTTGATCTTTGTTGCCATCTAGACCACGTAGCATCTGTGGTTTTTCACCATTTTCTGGGAAAGAGCGACGCACATAGTGGCCCATTGCAATGTAATCAGCATCAAGTACTTCATCAGCGAATTCTAGGAATGCTTTGAACTTGATTTCTTTGTTACAAAGAATGTCAGGGTTCGGAGTACGGCCAGCTTTGTATTCAGCAAGGAAGTACTCAAATACGTTATCCCAGTATTCGGCAGCAAAGTTGATAGTGTGTAGGTGGATGCCTAGCTTGTCACATACTGCCTGAGCGTCAGCAAGATCTTCTGCCGCTGTACAATATTCTTCGTTGTCATCTTCTTCCCAGTTCTTCATGAAAAGGCCTTCTACTTGGTAGCCTTGCTGCTTTAGAAGATACGCGGAAACAGATGAATCAACGCCGCCGGACATACCGACGATGACTTTCTTTTGGCTGTTATCAGACATTACTAAACACCACTTAAATAAACGGGATGCAGATTCTATCAGAATCCACAGACCGGTGACAGATCCGAGATCGAAATCACAATTCGTTTCGCTGGATTTTTCTTCAACAAAGATTCGAACGAGTAATTTCGCAAGTATAGAAGAGGTATATATGGCATAGTTGGCCAAAATCCAAGAGGAAACACCAAATGACAGAAGAAAACCAATTTATGCAAGAAAGTGAGTTGATTGAAATTGTGGAAAATCAGCTCGAAGATGGCAACCCGCTTAAAGTAAAAGAAACCCTTATGCGTTTAATGATGACTGGCACACCACGTGAAGATGCGGTTGCGATGATGGCATGTGCGATGTCAATTGAGATTTTTGATGTAATGAAGAATGAAGGTGAGTTCAACCTAAAGCGTTATAGCGAGCACCTTGAGCAACTACCAGATCTCAGCTTTATGGAAGGTGAATAAGCCACCTAAAAGAAAAAAGCTGTCAGCAAACGTTTGCTATAATCGCTTTTATTGCTGCTTTATTATTAGCGGTATAGAATCCGCTCTCCTTTTTATCCCCTTACTCAGACTGACAATATGAAATTTCCTGGACAACGCAAATCGAAGCACTATTTTCCTGTTCATGCTCGTGACCCGCTGGTGAGCCAAGCACAAGAAAGCAAGAAGATGACGCGCACTCACATCATTGGTATTGACCAAACCTTGGTTGATATTGAAGCAAAAGTTACAACGGATGTGATTGAAAAGTACGGTCTGAGTAAAGGTCACTCTCTGGTTATCGATGACGAAAGAGCAGAAGAGTTATACCAGCAACTGAAAGAAGAGAACTTGATTACCAATGAGTATGCGGGCGGTACAATTGGTAACACGCTACATAACTACTCCGTGCTAGCGGATGACCGCTCCACACTACTTGGAGTGATGAGCCAGGATATTAAGATTGGCAGCTACGGTTACCGTTATCTTTGTAATACATCAAGCCGCATGGACTTGAACTACCTACAAGGTGTAGATGGTGCAATTGGCCGTTGTTTTGCTCTTATCACAGAAGACGGTGAACGTACTTTTGCTATCAGCGAAGGGCAAATGAACCAACTCCATCCTGATAGCATTCCAGAGAAAATCTTTAAAAATGCATCAGCACTTGTACTGACGTCATATCTAGTACGTTGCAAAGACGGCGACCCAATGCCGGAAGCAACAATGAAAGCAATTGAGTACGCGAAAAAGAATGATGTGCCTGTTGTTCTGACTTTAGGCACAAAGTTTGTTATTCAAGATGACCCTAAATATTGGCAAGAATTCATTCGAGATAACGTTTCAGTCGTTGCGATGAATGAGGATGAAGCAGAAGCACTGACGGGGGAATCTGATCCACTTGCTGCGTCTGATAAAACATTGGAGTGGGCTGATCTAGTATTGTGCACGGCGGGTCCTGTAGGTCTATTTATGGCTGGGTATACGGAGGATAGCGCGAAGCGCGAAACTTCTTTGCCATTACTTCCAGGGTCAATTGCTGAATTTAATCGTTATGAATTCAGTCGTCCGGCGAAAAAAGACTCATGCGAGACGCCAATAAAAGTGTACTCGCATATCTCGCCATATATGGGTGGCCCAGAAAAAATTAAGAATACAAATGGCGCAGGTGATGCTGCGTTATCTGCTGTTCTTCATGATATGGCAGCAAATAAATACCATAAAGAAAATGTGCCTAATTCAAGCAAGCACAGTAACGAGTATTTAACTTACTCTTCTTTTTCTCAAGTCTGCAAATACGCAAACCGTGCTAGCTACGAAGTTCTCGTGCAACATTCACCACGATTGTCGCGCGGACTTCCTGAGCGAGAAGATAGCCTAGAAGAAGCATACTGGGAACGTTAATACGAAGCGATTTAATTAACTATTCTGTAACTAAAGTAAAAGGCACATTAAGAAACGTGCCTTTTTTATTTGTAATGGTTTAAATAAAAAAGGCTCCCTATGGGAGCCTTTTAAAAATAGCACGGATCTAGATTAGGAACTCATCCAGAGATTTACCTGCATCAAGTTGCTCTTGAATCGCCGAAGGTGTACGACCTTGGCCAGTCCAAGTTTTCTCATTACCGTTTGAATCTGTGTATTTGTATTTAGCAGGGCGAGGTGCGCGCTTCGCTTTGCCTTTCGTCTTAGTTTCGCCAGATAGCGCAGTAATAAGTGCTTCTACGTCAATACCGTCTTGAGCGATTTTCTCAGCAATCTCTGCAAGCTTAGCTTCTTGCTCTGCTTGTGCTGCGCGTTCTGCTTCTTCTGCTTCACGACGCTCATCTACGACAGTAGTGAGTTTATCTAGAGCTTCTTCCAATTGTTCTAGAGTCAGCTCACGAGAAAATGCACGAAGGCTACGGATATTTAGAAGGGTTTTAGTCAGCTCTGACATAACGATTCCTATTAAAAGGTTAATGTGTTGGGCACTTTTTATCGTTACGATTAAATAATGCCAATCTATAAATAAACAAAGAGTCCTTATATTTAACTTTATCTTTTCCTTATGTGCAAATGCTAAATCAAGATTTTGTTTAAATTTGACTATTTTTTAAAGCAATTAATATTATTACACTCGAAATAAATCATTATTAGATGAGAACTAAAATCAACAATCATTATTGTATAGAGAGAGTGACAGCTTGGTTTTTTATAAAAAAATTTGAGTTATTACTTAAAAATATGAAGCATCCATCTTTAATGCTGTGTCATATATCCTTAATTTATTGATATAAGATAAACCATGATATTTCTAAGGTAGTAATAATGTTTCATAAATAACATGATTGATGTGATTTCAGTTGCACAAAACTTATGGAAGTAGGCAAGGTTTATAAATTATCTCAGTCATTATTTATTTGTTTAATTTAGTTTGATGTGTTGCATTGACTCTCATCATAAGTACAATGGCTGCCACCTGATGCAATATTGCAGACAATTTGTTGTTAATTTGTACAGTTAGTGGTTAATTGTTTGTTGTTGCCGTAGAGGCGCGGTCTCGAAGAGTAGCTATTATTGGGGTGATGCCAATGAATAATAGTGGAAGGCGAAGATTGCCGAAGTAAGTAACTCATCAAAGTTACTTGCTGGGGTTGTATCTGAAAGGAACAACACTGCCATAGTATATATTCACATTAAACTATGGAGCGCTACTGTAGGGTTGGGTGGAGTGTTCGCTTCCCTGTCGCTAAGTTCAACATGAGCACGTATCGTATGCTACGTGACTTGTCTGCAGTAGATCTCTAGCCAAACTTTGGTTTTTGAAGATCATGAATTTAATAGATTTTTCTAGTTCTCCTGTTTCATTATTGCCACCTATTGTCGCTTTGACTTTGGCGATTTTGACTCGACGTGTATTAGTTTCCTTGGGTGTAGGTATCGTGCTAGGTGCGGTGCTACTTAATAGCTGGTCTATCAGCGACACCGCAGGTTACGTCAGTTCTCAAGTTTCTTCTGTCTTTATTGAAGATGGCGGAATTAACACTTGGAACATGAGCATTGTTGGTTTCCTAATCTTATTAGGTATGACAACAGCTTTATTAACGCTATCTGGCGGTACTCGTGCTTTTGCTGAATGGGCACAATCTCGAGTGAAGAGTAAACGCGGCTCCAAACTTCTTGCCGCCTTTTTAGGCGTATTCATTTTTGTCGATGATTACTTTAATAGCCTTGCTGTTGGTGCGATCTCTCGCCCAGTAACCGATCGCTTTTATGTGTCTCGCGCTAAGCTTGCGTACATTCTAGACTCAACCGCTGCTCCAATGTGTGTAATTATGCCTGCTTCTAGCTGGGGTGCTTACATTATTACTATTATTGGCGGGATCTTAGTCTCACATGGGATCACAGAGTATTCGGCTCTTGGCGCATATGTTCGTCTTATCCCAATGAACTTCTACGCCGTTTTTGCGCTGCTAATGGTGTTCGCTGTTGCGTGGTTTGGTCTTGATATTGGTAAAATGCGTGAGCATGAGATCTCTGCATCGCAAGGTCGTGGCTTTGATAAAGACAAAGAAAATGACTCGCAAGAAGCGCATGACCTAAACGAAGAGCTAGATATCCGTGAAAGTGAAAAGGGTAAAGTGTCAGATTTGATACTTCCTATCGTGACGCTGATTATCGCGACTATCGCTTCAATGCTTTACACGGGTGGCCAAGCATTGGCTGCTGATGGTAAGGAGTTTGCGCTTCTTGGTGCTTTTGAAAATACAGATGTAGGTACATCACTAATCTACGGTAGCTTGCTTGGCTTAGCAGTTGCACTGTTTACTGTTGTGAAGCAAGGTCTACCAATGGCTGAGATCGCACGTACACTTTGGATTGGTGCTAAGTCTATGTTTGGTGCGATTCTAATCTTAGTATTTGCCTGGACCATTGGTTCTGTTATCGGTGATATGAAGACTGGTACTTACCTTTCGACAATGGCGCAGGGCAATATCAACCCTCATTGGCTCCCAGTTATCCTATTCTTGTTGTCTGGCCTGATGGCGTTCTCAACAGGTACTTCATGGGGTACGTTCGGCATCATGCTTCCAATCGCTGGAGACATGGCTGGCGCAACAGACGTAGCGCTAATGCTACCGATGCTGAGTGCGGTTTTAGCTGGTGCGGTATTCGGTGACCATTGTTCACCAATCTCAGATACGACTATCTTGTCATCGACGGGTGCACGTTGTAACCACATTGATCACGTATCAACACAGCTACCTTATGCATTATCAGTCGCGCTTGTTTCATGCGTCGGCTTTATTGCCCTTGGTATGACTGCTTCAATAGCGTTCTCTTTCATCGCAGCGTCGATAACATTCATTATCGTTTGCGCTATTTTGTCATGGCTTTCAAAGTCTAAAATAGCGTCTTGCCAGAGTGCGTAATTCACTGATTTAAAAAGTAAATTTATAGGAGGCTTCGGCCTCCTTTTTTATTTGTATTATACAATTCGAATTTTTTTAAAATTAAGGGTTGAAAAAAGTAATCAGCTTGGTTAGTGTTGTTGGTAACAAAGCAAATGAGAAGAGCCTTGAAATAAGTATGCGTAATTTTGTAATGAACATTCATCACCATCATCACCCAATCTAGTCTTTCGGGCGATGTACGCATACCCGGGAGGCAGGAAACTCCCGGAGGTAAAATCAAAGTAAAAGCAGATTTTAAACCCTCGGGAGACTTCAATCTCCCGAGGGTTTTTTAGTTTTATTAGTTTGAAAAATACTTAGATATCAAAATCTTGCATAGGGACAAAGCAATGCAAACACAACGTTTAAGAATCGCAATTCAGAAAAAAGGTCGTCTTAGCAAAGAGAGTCAAGCTCTACTAAAACAGTGCGGCGTAAAGTTCAACGTAATGGGCGAGCGTTTAGTTGTCCATTCTGAAAATATGCCAATTGATTTACTCTTGGTTCGTGACGACGACATCCCAGGTTTAATTATGGATGGCGTGGTTGACCTTGGCTTTATTGGCGAAAATGAACTAGAAGAAGTTCGCCTTGACCGCAAAGCATTAGGTGAACCCTGCGAGTTTGTTCAGCTTCGTCGACTTGATTTTGGTGGCTGTCGTTTATCTATCGCAATCGACAAGGACGAAGAGTACAACGGTCCACAAGACTTAGCTGGCAAGCGTATTGCTACAACGTATCCTCAACTTCTAAAAGCGTACATGGATGAAGCCGGCGTTCCATTCTCTACATGTATGCTGACAGGCTCTGTAGAAGTTGCCCCTCGCGCGGGTCTCGCTGATGCTATCGCTGATTTGGTTTCTACAGGTGCAACACTGGAAGCGAACGGCCTTAAAGAAGCTGAAATTATCTTCAAATCAAAAGCGACATTGATTCAACGCACAGGTGAGTTCGACGCAGACAAAGTGGCGCTAATCGAAAAGCTGTTAACTCGCATGCAAGGCGTGCAGCAAGCGAAAGAATCTAAGTACATTATGCTTCACGCCCCAGCAGAGAAGTTAGATCAAATTAAAGCACTACTGCCAGGTGCTGAAGACCCAACTGTTCTTCCTCTTTCTGCAGATAAGCAGAAAATGGCTGTTCACTTAGTGAGTTCTGAAAACCTATTCTGGGAAACAATGGAACAGCTGAAAGAGTTGGGCGCAAGTTCAATTCTCGTTCTACCAATTGAAAAAATGATGGAGTAAGCATCATGAGAACAGTCGTTTGGCAATCATTAAGTGAGAATCAGCAAGACTCTATTTTGGAGCGCCCTGCTATTGCAGAAGGTGCCAATATCACCACTGCTGTGGCCGAAGTTATTGCTAAAGTTCGAGAAGAAGGTGACTCTGCTCTTATTGAGCTGACAGAAAAGTTTGACCGTGTTAAGCCTGAATCCATTCGTGTTTCTTCTCAGGAAATTAAGGCAGCGTCAGAGCGTTTGTCAGAGTCAATGAAGAGCGCACTAGAGCAAGCTTACGCCAATATTTCTAAGTTCCACAAAGCGCAAAAGCCGCAACCGATCAAGGTGGAAACCCAGCCAGGTGTCCTTTGTGAACAAGTAACACGCCCAATTCAAAAAGTGGGTTTGTACATTCCTGGTGGCAGTGCGCCTTTGCCATCGACTGTTTTGATGCTCGGCGTTCCTGCAAAAATTGCAGGTTGTCGTAAAGTCGTTCTTTGTTCTCCACCCCCAATCGCTGATGAGATCCTTTATGTCGCGAAACTGTGTGGCATTGATGAGGTGTATAACGTCGGTGGTGGCCAAGCAGTTGCTGCAATGGCTTATGGCACCGAGACTGTATCGAAAGTAGATAAGATCTTTGGTCCGGGCAACGCTTACGTGACCGAAGCAAAACGACAGGTTAGCAATGATTTCCGCGGTGCTGCGATTGATATGCCAGCAGGGCCATCAGAAGTTCTTGTGATTGCCGATGAAACCGCAGATCCAGACTTTATCGCTGCGGATCTTTTGAGCCAAGCAGAACACGGTCCTGATTCTCAAGTGGTATTGGTGACTCCTTCTCCTGTGATTGCTGATCAAGTGACGGATGCGGTTCAACGTCAGCTTAAGGAGCTATCTCGTGCAGACATCGCAGAAAAGGCTCTGGCATCAAGCTTGATCATTATTTCCGAGTCGATGACGCAGTCAGTTTCTATTTCCAATTACTACGGTCCTGAGCACTTGATTGTTCAGACTAAGAACCCTCGTGAGCTTCTACCTCTACTTGATAATGCAGGCTCTATCTTCCTTGGGGATTGGTCGCCTGAATCTGCGGGAGATTACGCATCGGGGACTAACCACGTCCTTCCTACTTACGGTTACACACGTACTTATTCAAGCTTAGGTTTGGCGGATTTCTCTAAACGAATGACGGTTCAGGAGCTTTCTGCTGATGGTTTAAAGAACCTTGCACCAACGGTAGTCACGATGGCTGAAGCGGAAGGTCTGGACGCTCACAAACGTGCTGTTACTATCCGCGTAGAAAAATTAGCAAGTAAGTAAGAATAAGAGAGTAATGAGATGGAAAAGCTAGCGCGTAAACAAGTCCAACAGCTTACCCCTTATATGTCGGCTCGCCGAATCGGTGGTACGGGTGACGTATGGCTAAATGCCAACGAATCACCATTTAACAATGAATACAAAACAGACTTTGCTCGTCTTAATCGTTACAGCGAATGCCAACCGAAAGAACTGATTTCCGCTTACGCAGCGTATGCGGGTGTGAAACCAGAACAAACACTGACTTCTCGCGGCGCAGACGAAGGTATTGAGTTATTAATTCGTGCATTCTGTGAGCCGGGTGAAGATGCGATTCTTTACTGCCCACCAACTTACGGTATGTACGCCATCAGTGCAGAAACCATCGGTGTAGAGCGCAAAACCGTGCCGCTAACGTCAGATTGGCAACTAGACCTTGCAGGCATCGAAGCTAATCTGGATAACGTGAAACTGGTTTTTGTATGTTCGCCAAACAACCCAACGGGTAACTTGGTTAAGCGTGAGGACATTGTGTCTCTGCTTGAGATGACAAAAGACCGTGCAATCGTGGTGATGGATGAAGCGTACATCGATTTTTGTCCAGAAGCGTCAACGGTAGACCTACTGGCGCAATACCCGAATCTTGCGATTCTGCGTACTCTGTCGAAAGCTTTTGCGCTTGCAGGTCTGCGTTGTGGATTTACGCTTGCGAACGAAGAGCTTATTAATGTACTTCTTAAAGTTATCGCACCTTACCCAGTCCCAGTTCCAGTGGCAGAAATTGCGACTCAGGCGCTTTCGGAAGCTGGTTTAGCACGAGCGAAGTTTCAAGTTCTCGATTTGAATGCAAACCGTGCTTACTTGCAAGTTGGCCTTTCAATGATTCCGGGTTTGGAAGTGTTTGAAGGGTGGGGGAACTACCTATTGGTGAAATTCCCAGATGGCGATGACCTTTTCAAAGCGGCTTGGGATACGGGCATTATTTTGCGTAACTCGCCAATTGAAAACTGTGTGCGTATCAGTGTGGGTAACCGTGACGAGTGCGAAAAAACGCTTGGATTTATCAGAAACTACTACGCATAAATAGAGACAGAATTTATCGCTCTCGCGCAATAGCGGGAGCGCCAAAAGAATAGCAATAAGGAAGTTCGAGTGAGCAAACAACAAAAAATCCTTTTTATTGATCGTGATGGCACCTTAATTGTCGAGCCGCCGATTGATTTTCAAGTAGACCGTTTAGATAAACTAAAACTGGAACCATTTGTTATCCCAAGCCTGTTGTCGTTGCAGGATGCAGGATACCGCCTAGTGATGGTCACGAACCAAGATGGTTTGGGTACCGACAGTTACCCACAAGCTGATTTTGATGCACCACACAACATGATGATGGAGATCTTTGAATCTCAAGGTGTGAAATTTGATGATGTGCTGATTTGTCCTCACTTTGATGAAGACAACTGCTCTTGCCGTAAGCCTAAATTGGGCTTGGTAAAAGAGTACCTTCAAGGTGGCAAAGTGGATTTCCAAAACTCTGTTGTGATTGGCGATCGTCAAACCGATCTTCAACTTGCAGAAAACATGGCAATTCGTGGTATTCAATACAACCCAGAAACCATGGGCTGGAAACAGATCCTAAAAGATCTCACAGTGAAGGCGCGCGTGGCTGAAGTGGTCCGCACCACAAAAGAAACAGACATCAAAGTATTCGTTAATCTTGACGAGCAAGGCGGTAATGACATTTCTACAGGTCTTGGCTTTTTTGACCACATGCTGGATCAAATCGCGACGCACGGTGGATTCCAAATGGTGTGCAAAGTGGAAGGTGACCTGCACATTGATGATCACCACACAGTGGAAGATACCGCTCTTGCGTTAGGTCAAGCGTTGAAGGAAGCACTGAGTGACAAGCGTGGTATTGGTCGCTTTGGCTTTAGCTTGCCAATGGATGAGTGTTTGGCGCAATGCGCACTAGACCTATCAGGTCGTCCTTACCTTAAGTTCGACGCGCAGTTTAGTCGTGAGCAAGTGGGTGATCTTTCAACAGAGATGGTGGTTCACTTCTTCCGCTCTCTGACTGACACATTAGCGTGTACGTTGCACCTTTCTTCTGCGGGCAACAATGATCACCACATCATTGAAAGTCTATTTAAAGCGTTTGGTCGTACGTTACGCCAAGCAATCAAAGTAGAAGGCACTGAGCTACCAAGTAGTAAAGGCGTGCTTTAAGGCTAACGTTAGCAAGGAGAAAAACAGTGACAGAACAGAAAGTTGTCATTATCGATACTGGCTGTGCCAACGTTTCTTCGGTGAAGTTTGCCATTGAACGCCTAGGCTATGACGTAACGATTTCAAAAGATCCGCAAGTCGTATTATCCGCAGATAAGCTATTCCTACCGGGTGTGGGAACCGCCAGCGAAGCGATGAAGAACCTAGAAGAGCGCGATCTGATCAGCTTGGTAAAACAGGTAGAAAAGCCATTACTAGGTATCTGTTTAGGCATGCAACTGTTGGGCAAAGTGTCTCAAGAGAAAGGGCAGAAAGCCGACGAGTTAGTTGAGTGTCTTGGACTTTGTGATGGCGAAGTGAAGCTACTACAAACTGGCGATTTGCCGTTGCCGCATATGGGGTGGAACACGGTCTCTGCAAAAGCAGGTAATCCACTTTTCAAAGATATTGAAGAAGGAGAGTATTTCTACTTCGTGCACAGCTTTGCGATGCCTGTTGGGGATTACACGATTGCGGAATGTGAATACGGCAACCCGTTCACAGCAGCAGTACAAAGCGGTAACTATTACGGCGTGCAATTCCACCCTGAGCGTTCTTCAAAAGCGGGCGCGAAGCTTATTCAAAACTTCTTAGAATTATAAAAGGGATTTAGTGTGATTATTCCAGCTCTTGATTTAATTGAAGGACAGGTGGTTCGCCTTTATCAAGGTGATTACGGCCAAGTAACTGAGTACAAAGTCGACCCAGCAGAGCAGTTCAACTTGTACCACCAAGCGGGTGCTAACTGGCTGCACTTGGTGGATTTAACTGGCGCGAAAGACACGACAGCACGTCAACTTGATTTAATTGCAAAGCTACTAGCAAGCACGCCAGCGAACATCCAAATCGGTGGCGGAGTGCGCACAGAGCAAGACGTGATTGATCTGCTAGAAGCGGGGGCTCAGCGTGTTGTCGTTGGCTCAACAGCAGTAAAACAGCCAGAGCTTGTGAAAGGTTGGATGGAAAAATACGGTGCAGAGAAAATCGTTCTCGCGCTAGACATCAACATCGATCAAGACGGCACACGTAAAGTAGCGATTTCTGGTTGGCAAGAAGATTCAGGCGTGACTATCGAAGCTCTGATCAACGATTACCTGACGGTAGGTTTGCAGCACGTGCTTTGTACGGACATTTCTCGTGACGGTACGCTAGAAGGCTCAAACGTAGAGCTTTATGTCGACCTATGTAAACAGTACCCACAAGTGCAGTTTCAATCTTCAGGTGGCATTGGCTCATTAGCAGATATCGAAGCGCTAAAAGGCAGCGGTGTGGCTGGTGTGATTGTTGGTCGTGCGCTGTTAGATGGTAAATTCACAGCAGAGGAGGCATTTGCATGCTGGCAAAGCGAATAATTCCATGTCTTGATGTTCGTGATGGACAAGTGGTGAAGGGCGTCCAGTTCCGCAACCACGAAATCATTGGCGACATCGTTCCTCTGGCGCAGCGTTATGCGGAAGAAGGCGCTGACGAGCTTGTGTTCTACGATATTACCGCTTCAAGTGATGGGCGTGTCGTTGACAAAAGTTGGGTCGCTCGCGTTGCTGAAGTGATTGATATTCCCTTCTGTGTCGCTGGTGGTATTAAATCAGCGGAAGATGCAGCGCGCATTCTTGAGTTTGGTGCAGACAAAGTGTCTATTAACTCACCTGCATTGGCTAACCCGCAACTGATTACTGACCTTGCTGATAAGTTTGGTGTGCAATGTATCGTCGTTGGTATCGATTCATACTACGACAAAGAGACAGGCAAGTATCAGGTTTACCAGTTTACTGGCGATGAAGAACGCACCAAAGCAACTCAATGGGAAACACGTGATTGGGTGCAAGAAGTACAAAAGCGTGGCGCTGGTGAAATCGTACTGAACATGATGAACCAAGACGGCGTACGTAACGGTTACGATATTGAACAACTTAACATGGTGCGTGAAGTGTGTAACGTGCCATTGATTGCATCGGGTGGGGCAGGTGCTATGGAGCACTTTGCGGAAGCATACCAAAAAGCAAATGTGGATGGCGCGCTTGCCGCATCGGTATTCCACAAACAAGTCATCAATATTGGTGAACTAAAGCAGTATTTGAAACAACAAGGCATTGAGGTACGACTATGAGTGTGAAAGCCGCCGAAGTAAGTTCGCTAGTTGAGCGAATCAACTGGGAAAAGGTGGATGGTCTGGTACCTGCTATCGTACAAGATTTCCAATCAAGCCAAGTGCTGATGATGGGTTATATGAACCAAGATGCGTTGGCAAAAACGGGCGAAACAGGTCAAGTGACGTTTTTCTCTCGTACCAAGCAGCGTCTTTGGACGAAAGGTGAGACCTCCGGCAACGTATTGCAACTAGTGAACATGCAGCTCGATTGCGACAACGATACGCTACTGGTGAAAGTGAATCCCATTGGTCCTACGTGTCACTTGGGTAACACAACTTGCTGGGATGTGGACCCTCAAGAGGAGTCACAAATGGTGTGGCTTCATCAACTTGAGCAGCTATTGGCTGCCCGCAAGAGTGCCGACCCAGATTCCTCTTATACTGCCAGTCTTTATGCCCGTGGCACCAAGCGTATTTCGCAAAAAGTGGGCGAAGAAGGCGTTGAAGTCGCGCTTGCGGCGACGTCGGGCGATAAGGCGGAGTTAGTGTGTGAATCTGCAGATTTGATTTATCACTTAATGGTATTGCTTCAAGACCAAGGCTTATCGATGAATGACGTAGTGAATAAACTGAAAGAGCGTCATAAGTAAGCTTGCGATAAGTGAAAGCCCCTATGCTCTCGAGCCTAGGGGCTTTTTACTTTAGTGTTCTTGATTCGGGGCAAAAACCGGCAACAGTGCTGGTGGCGATTAGATTCTGAATCACGCTCGTCCCTCGCTGTTCAGAATGACGGTATATTTTCTAATGGTACTTGCAGTAGAGTTATTTACTTCAAATAGGTACATATATTCACGTCACTCCAACGAACCTAGGCGAAGTCAAGAATCCAATTAAATCGAGCTCAATAAGCTAGGAGTGGATGATCTTACCCACAACACTTCTTAAATTTCTTACCGCTTCCACAGATACACGGGTCGTTACGACCTACTTTTAGGCTACTCACTGGTTGGTTTAGGCGAGGATCTTGTTCTGGTTCTTCTTCTAGCTCTTCTTCTGGAAACGTGCCGTCAATGTAGTACCAAAGCCCATTTTCTTTTACAAAGCGGGAACGCTCTGTCATACAGTAGCGTTTGCCGTCTTCATCAAAATAAGCGCTAAACTCTACAAAGCCTTCATTGTCATTACTGCCAGCTTCTGTTTTTACAACTTCAAGTTTGCACCAATCGCTGTCGATAGATTGGGCAATGCCTTCACGTTGCTCTTCTGCATTACAGATTGGATGATAAGTGTTGACCACGTAATCGACTAGACCTAACACATGCGCACTGTAACGAGAGCGCATTAACTGCTCTGGAGTGGTGACGTCAGCATGGTTGTTGTGGGCAATTTCACAACACTGTTGGTACGTGCGGTTAGATCCGCAAGGGCAAGAAGAAGCCATAAAATGAAATCTCGATTAATTAAGCGGTAAAAACAAACAACCTCACAATTGCGAGGCTGGAGGTGAGGCATTATAGCGATTTAGGGCGTTTGAGACAGCAGTTCTTGAGCCCACTCGGTAGATTGATTAAAAGCGTCTGCTAATTGAGGTTCGGTTAATTTAAGAACGGTGCAATATCGCTCGGCTAACTCCCAGTCCGCTTGTTCATAGGCGATCGTCATCGAAAGTAAGTGACCAAGTACGCCTTTTCGACTGGTTAATGCGAGTTTTATATCTTCGTCAACGGGGATATCTTCAATGACATCAGAGAGCGGTTGATCGAGCAAAGATCCGAGTAAAGAAAACATGCCTGTCAAAAAAGCCTGCCCAGGGTCATACCTAGTGTTCATTTGACTAAGTAACAGTTCACACATTCGTGCACGCTGAATCGCTAAAGAGTAAAGAGAGTCAGGTTTATCTTCTTGAACGGACGCAATTGCAACTAAGGAAATAAAGCGTCGTAGTCGCTCTTCACCCAGATAAATAAGCGCCTGTCTGAACGATTTGATCTTAGTCGTTAATGTATAGCCTGAATTTACGTAAGTAAGCAGCTTGTATGACAGCGTCACATCAATCGAAAACAGACGTTCAACCTCATTGAAGTCGATGGGCTTATCTGCAATCTCTTTACAAAGTTGGATGACGGTAAGAAACGCGGGGTTCAACCGTTTTTTCTGGATCATCTCAGGTTTGCTAAAAAAATACCCTTGAAAATAGTTAAAACCGGCTTCTAGGGCTTGCTCAAACTCTTCATAGGTCTCTACCTTTTCCGCAAGAAAGTCGATTTTAAATGGGCTCAACGCCTGAATAAAAATGGCAGCTTTCTTAATCGGCACAAGTCTAATATCAAACTTGATCATGGAAACGTATGGAAGAAAACGCTTCCAAGCTTTCGTCGGAACAAAATCATCCAGAGCAATTTTGTATCCGCACTCATGAAGGTGCTTGATGGCTTCTAACAGTTCTTCTGTCGGTTCGCAGTCTTCAAGGACTTCAATGACGAGAGATTCTTTAGGGAACAAAGTTGGGACCAAGTTCACCAAGCTTTGATGCGGAAAGTTAACAAAGCCAAGTTTGTTTCCTAATGTGTTGTAATGCGTCGACAAAAAATGATCGGATAGCAGTCGACTAGTAGCCAGCTCTGGTTCTACTTCAGGGAAGGTATTTTTAGGGCCGTCTCGAAAGAGGAGTTCGTAACCTATGGTTCGTTTTTCTCTATCCAGAATCGGTTGGCGAGCTACGTAAGAATACTTCAATTAGGTACTTCGTTCTGTTTAACTTAGTATTATGATAATAGCGATTTTTTACAAAATATCTACGACTTGAGCGTGAATCTTCTACACGCTCTACATGCTTAACGCAAATTCTGTATGAACGGTCTCGTTTGTAGGTCAAAACTATCAGAATTTACTTTTAAAACTGAGCCTTGCGTATACCAATCCCCTAAAACAATTCGGGTCTTTTTAACGCCATCGACGTCAAAAAAATGTGTGTTCGGGCGATGTGTGTGACCATGAATCATTAAGTTGACGCAGTTCTGAGACATTACTTTCTCGACCTCATTTTGGTTGACGTCCATGATATCTAATGACTTGCTCATTTTATCATCACGAATATCGGATTGAACTTTTGAGACAATTTTCTTCTTAATGAACCAAGGAATACGGTTAAACAACCATTGTAGCCATGGCTTGTGAACGGTTTTTCTAAACTCTTGGTATTTCACATCGTCAATGCAGAGCGTATCGCCATGTAGGATTACGGCTTTTTGACCATAAAGATCAATCGTGCAGACATCGTCGAGTAATGTCATACCGGTTTCTTTGCAAAAGCGTTTGCCGAGTAAAAAATCTCGATTGCCTTGGATGAAAAAAGTTGGCACACCCGCATCCGTCAGTGCTTTAAATTCTGCACGGATTTGGTCTGCAAAAGGGGTGTTGTCATCGTCACCAATCCAGAATTCAAACAGATCGCCGAGTACATAAAGTGCATCAGCTTTTGTTGCTTCTGTTCGCATGAACGTCACAAAACATTCCGTAATATCCGGACGTGATGGGGTAAGGTGAAGATCGGAAATAAATAATGTCGTCATAGAAATAAGGGGAAGCTATGCCTCCCCATTAACTTATCTTTTAAAAATAATTCCTAAGAATTACTCTTCAATTGTTGTACCAGTGATTACTACGTCTTCTAGAGGTACGTCTTGGTGCATGCCGTAAGAACCAGTGCTAACGCCTTTGATCTTATTTACGATGTCCATGCCTTCGATTACTTCACCGAACACACAGTAACCCCAACCGTCTAGGCTTTCGCTACGGAAGTCTAGGAATGTGTTGTTGTTTACGTTGATGAAGAACTGAGAGCTTGCTGAATGCGGCTCCATAGTACGTGCCATAGCAAGTGTACCCACTTTGTTGCTTAGGCCGTTGTTTGCTTCGTTCTTGATAGGTGCACGAGTCGCTTTTTCACGCAGACCAGACTCCATACCACCACCTTGGATCATGAAGCCGTCAATAACACGGTGGAAAAGCGTGTTGTCGTAGAAACCGTCGCGGCAGTACTGAAGGAAGTTTGCGCTTGTCTCTGGCGCTTTCTCTTCGTTTAGTTGAATCTTGATGTCACCAAAATTAGTGTGAAGGGTGATCATGCTACTTTCCTTTACTGTGTTGTGTTGAGCCCGAGATTCTAGCCTAAGTTCTAGTGCTTTAAAAACTCAGGAAGAGGAAATTCTTCGTTTTGTGCTTGAAGTTTAGCCGATTATCGTTTTATCGGTTAATTGCTATTACCTAACTAGGTTGGAGTTGATATACTCATCTTCTTTTATTCATTCACAATCATAGATAGAGATCATGTTAAAGATATATAACACACTCACAAGACAGAAAGAGGAATTCAAACCAATTACAGCTGGCAAAGTCGGTATGTATGTCTGTGGAGTTACCATCTACGATCTCTGTCACATTGGTCATGGTCGTACTTTCGTCTCTTTTGACGTTGTATCACGTTACCTTCGCTACTTGGGCTACGATCTGACGTTTGTACGTAACATCACAGATATCGACGATAAGATCATCAAACGTGCCGCAGAAAATGGTGAGTCTTGCGATTCATTGACTGAGCGTTTAATTGGTGAAATGCACGCTGATTTTGATGCGCTGAACATGAAACGTCCGGACGTTGAACCTCGTGCGACACAGTTTATTGCTGAAATAATCGAATTGGTTGAGAAGCTAATCGAGCGCGGTTTTGCATACGTTGCAGATAACGGTGACGTAATGTTTGAAGTGGGTAAGTTCAACGAATACGGCAAGCTTTCTAAGCAAGACCTTGATCAGCTTCAAGCTGGCGCGCGCGTTGATATCGAAACAGCAAAACGCAGCCCTCTAGACTTTGTACTTTGGAAGATGTCTAAGCCGGGTGAACCAACGTGGGAGTCACCATGGGGTCCTGGTCGTCCAGGTTGGCACATTGAGTGTTCAGCAATGAACTCTTCAATCCTAGGTAACCACTTCGACATTCACGGCGGCGGTTCTGACCTTCAGTTCCCACACCATGAAAATGAAATCGCGCAATCATGCTGTGCACACGATACACAATACGTGAACACATGGATGCACAGCGGCATGGTAATGGTAGACCGTGAGAAGATGTCTAAATCTCTAGGTAACTTCTTTACTATCCGTGACGTTCTTGGTCACTACGATGCTGAAACAGTGCGTTACTTCCTAATGTCTGGTCACTACCGTAGCCAGTTAAACTACAGCGAAGATAACCTAAACCAAGCACGTGCTTCGCTTGAGCGCCTGTACACATCTCTACGTGGTTTAGACCTAAACGCTGCGCCTGCTGGTGGTGAAGAGTACGTATCTCGCTTTACAGCAGCGATGAACGATGACTTCAATACACCAGAAGCGTACTCAGTTCTGTTCGACATGGCGCGCGAAGTTAACCGTCTGAAGACAGAAAACCTAGAGAAAGCGAGCGAGCTAGGTGCGCTAATGCGTGAACTAGCAGATGTGATCGGTATTCTTCACCAAGATCCAGAAGCCTTCCTAAAAGGTGATGCAGGTAACGATGATGAAGTGGCTGAAATCGAAGCTCTGATCAAGCTGCGTAACGACTCTCGTGCTGCGAAAGATTGGGCGAATGCAGATATGGCTCGTGACAAGCTGACCGAAATGGGCATTGTTCTGGAAGATGGTCCAGAAGGTACAACGTGGCGTCGTAAGTAATTGAATTTTCATTTTTAAAGGGCTGATAATTCAGCCCTTTTATTTTCCATTTCCATAAATTAAAACTTTAACTTTAGGTAATGCTCTGTGGCTCAGATGTATTTCTATTACTCAGCAATGAATGCGGGTAAATCAACAACGCTTCTTCAATCCTCTTTCAACTATCAAGAACGCGGCATGACGCCAGTTATTTTTACGGCTGCGCTAGATGATCGTTTTGGTGTCGGTAAAGTGAGCTCTCGTATTGGTCTTCAATCTGACGCACATTTATTTCGTCAGGATACCAATTTGTATCAGGAGATCGCAGCTCTGAATGAGGTTGAAAAACGTCACTGTATTCTTGTTGATGAGTGTCAGTTCTTGTCGAAAGAACAAGTTTATCAACTTACTGAAGTCGTTGATAAGTTGCATATTCCAGTATTGTGTTACGGCCTTCGCACCGATTTTCTAGGCGAACTTTTTGAAGGCAGTAAGTATCTATTATCTTGGGCAGACAAGCTGGTTGAGCTCAAAACAATCTGCCATTGCGGCCGCAAAGCGAATATGGTTATTCGTACCGATGAACACGGCGTGGCAATTAAAGAAGGCGATCAAGTTGCGATCGGCGGTAACGATAAGTATGTCTCCGTATGCCGCCAACATTACAAAGAAGCGCTCGGTAAATAAGCCGTATTGATACATAAAAGCCACCGAACTTGGTGGCTTTTTGTTGTCGGTTAGAAAAAGTTAGACTAAGTCAAAACCAAATCGCTCGAGTAAAACCTGGTAAGAAGATTCGACTTGCTGAGGGATGTTCTGCTCGGTTTGAAATCCTTTCTCTGGATAGCTTTTTACGCGAGAGAAATCTTCCATTAGTGCTTCTAGCACCATCATTAATGGCATGTCTTCATTAATGTATTCAAAAAATGGAAGAGCCGCAGAGCTTACTTGGAGCTGAGTGTAGGGTGACTGCCACTGTTTTTCAAATGTCGCGATTGCTCTACGCTCCATAAACGGTTTTTGTACCAGAATAAACGAGGAACATTGTTTTCCTTCCTCTTTTAATCGTTGCTCAGTAAAGCGGACGTTTTCTCCGCTGTTTGTGGATTTAGTCTCGAGCAAAATTGCTTTGCTTGGAACGCCCGACAACTTTGCAATCTCGGCAAAGGTTTCTGCTTCGCTTTTTTCAAACAGTCCATCTGTGAAGCGACCTTCACCCCCTGAAAATACAATCAAAGGTGCCAACTTTTGGTGGTAGAGCTTGGCAGCGTGCTCCGCTACACGCACATCATTACTGCACATCACAAACAAACAGTCCGCAGGCTTCAGTTCATGTTTAAGTTGCATGTAATCCCAAAGCGTTTCTATATGTCTATAGAGTCTCATAGCGCATCCAAAGTTGAATTGAAGTGAAATCGATAACCAAGTGAGAGTAGTTTGTCAGCAAGAATACGCTTGTCAGCTTGCTCTGTGACGGGTGGAAGAGGTATCTCACTTCCGATTTTGTTTATGGCAGCTTGGTAGAACTCAGCCTTGCTGACAGTATGAGGTGTCGTAACATTAATGACTTGGTTGCTTAAGTTGCCTAAGGCAAATTTCGCAGCCGAGACAGCATCATCTTGATGAAGCATATTAGCTGGTGCTTTACGACTAACTTGTTGAAGCCTTGCTGCAAAGCGAGATGGGTGTCTATCTGGCCCGATTAATCCGCTACAACGTAGAATAACAAAGCTAATATTCGAGTCGATAACATGCTGCTCTGCTTGAAGCATAATACGTGCATTGTCAGAGAAATAAGGGCTTTCGGCTGCTAAAGAGATTGACGCGTCAGCTTCTTCCATATCGGAAGCAAGGTTAGGGTAAACCGTTGTAGAGCTGATCATGAGAAGTTTTTCAACGTTGTTTTGCTTAGCTGCGTTGGCAAGTATTTGCCATTGCTGTGCATATTCTTGACCGCGTCCTTTACGAAATCCTGGAGGAAAAGCACCGATAACGTGCGTAATTTGATGCTGTTTGAGCAGCTCATCTAGCCGTGCTGTGGCGTTCAATTGATTGAAATCGAACAATGCGGAGTGAGTTAATGAGGTGGGTAACTCTTTTAATCGAGTTTGGCTACGACGAGTGACAACAACATAGTGTCCATCTTTCATCAATGTTTCTGCTAGCGGAGTTCCGAGCCAGCCTGCACCTACGATCAATGTATTTGCCATTTGGGTCTTCCTACTTACTTATGTCTGCCCGAATAGGTTGAGCAGTTCTGCTTTGGCTTGTTGATGGAGGGGATCTGAATGCCATTTCTGGTGCTGAATAAGGTCAACATTGACTTGCCAAGCCAGTTTTGTGAAATCATCCCCAACTTTTTTTAATGTATTAGGTGAATACGCGACTAAATGCTGTGGTAGAAAGCACCAACCAAACCCTTTATTCGCCAATTCCAACAAAATATAGTAGTTATCAGCGTACCAGATATCTGGGCTAAATGCTTGATTGAGACCACATGGCTCTGCACTTTTGGATCGTATGACCAATTGACGATGTTGTTTTAGTTGATCAATGTGAGTGATTTGCTGCTTTGCTAAAGGATGTGTTGAAGAGACATAGACATCAAATGCAATATTGCCAAGATTGGTGAAATCGATGTGCCTTGGCATTTGTAAATCACTCAAAATAATCCCAGTCGTGGCGCGTTCCGACTTAACCAATTCAATGATATCAGGGCTTGATGCCGTTAAGCATTCAACTTGTAAGTGTGGAAAGCGTTGCTCTAACTTCTTTAGCACATCCGGCAAGCGAGTCAGAGGAATCCCTTCATCAATAGCTAAGACTAATTTGTTCGTTGGCGTGGAAAAGAGCTGCGATGCCCTATTGTTTAGGCGGTCGAGTTGGCTGATTGTTGCTTGTGCATAAGGTACGAGCGCGAGGCCATTCTCAGTTAATTTAGGGTACCTGCCTGATCGATCAAAAAGCTCAACGCCACAGTCGATCTCCATATTCATGATGTGCTGGCTCACTACAGATTGAGCTCGCCCCAGTTTTCTAGCTGCTCCTGAAAATGATCCTGCTTCTGATGTAGCAATAAAAGCTTGCAGTTGTTCGATGGTAAACATATCGCTTAAACCGATGGTATCTAACTTTTGGTTATCTAAATAATAGATAAAATTCTAAGCATTGAGTAGAACTATTTGGACAGAGAAATATGACTCGTAACGAACGAATTTTTCATGCAGTACTTTTTGAGTTAATCGCACTCGCGATTATTGTACCAGCGGCTTCATTGATCACTGGAAAGGGCTCTAGTGATCTTGCGTTGGTTGGGGTCGGGTTGAGCATGTATACCGTGATATGGAACTACATCTACAACTTGTACTTTGATAAGTGGTTTGGTGGCAATCGAGCTGAGCGAAGTTTAGCGATGCGGCTTGGACACACTGTTGGTTTCGAGGGAGGATTGATCTTTATCTCTCTACCTGTGATTGCCTGGTTCTTAGAAATTACGCTTCTTCAAGCTCTGATGCTGGAAGCCGGCTTCCTCGTTTTCTTCCTATTTTATGCTACTGGTTTTAACTGGTTGTATGACAAGGTTCAACCATTTAGCAAAATGAAAAAGCGATTATTGCCGCAGGCATCGACAGGAAAAATATAGGACTAAAAAACGCCACCGAGTTCGGTGGCGTTTTTTGTTCAAATTACACAGACAAAACTCTTAAAATCTTATCTGCATGTTCTGCAACTTCAATGCCTTCGTCTGTTAGATAACCACCGTCAGGCTGTGTACAAAGTTGCTTCTCATATAGACGAGCAACGGCTGCCTGCATTTCTTCTGACGCGTCTGTATGAACTTTAATACCAGTTGCAGCACTACTTAGGTCGAACTGAAGAAGTAGATTCAATTCGGCGATATGTTCAGCTGAATATTTCATAAATGATTCCTTTGCGCTTTTTTTACCAAGCTAGTCTGAAAAGTAGCGTTGGGCAACATTCAACGACAAGAAGTGTTAAGTATGGCGCTATCAGGCTGATATAACGCAGGATCTTTGTTCGAAAGGCCGAATACTTGTTAAGTATCAATGATACTTACGGTAGCGAATGATAGGCGCTATTTATTGCTTGATCTCCCAATAACAACGATTTTAGTAAACACGCCAAATAGCACTTGAAAAAATAGGGAAATAGAGCGATTATCCGCGCCTCTTTAAATGTTTCTAAATGTTACACCAGAATGAACTTTAATCAGTTTGACTCACTATTACCGCCACAAGCTGCGGAACGCGCGGCTGAAGTGGGGGTAGGCAAAGCAACGAAAGCTCCAATCAAATCTTTTCTGCTCGCCATTTCTGCGGGGCTTCATATTGGTATTGCTTTCATCTTCTATACCACAGTAACGACAGGCGCAGGCGAGCTGCCTTGGGGCATTACACGACTCATTGGTGGTCTGGCATTTAGCCTTGGTTTGATTTTGGTGGTGGTTACTGGCGGCGAGCTTTTCACTAGCTCTGTGCTAACACTAGTTGCGCGTGCGAGTGGAAAAATCTCTTGGCAAGCACTTATCAAAAACTGGTTGGTGGTTTACTTTGGCAATATGGTTGGGGCCATTTTGCTCGTGGCCTGTATGCTAGTTACCAAGCAATATATGTTTGATCATGGCCAAGTTGGTCTTAACGCGATGGCGATCTCCCAACACAAATTACATCATGGTTTCTTTGCTGCTGTTGCGCTTGGCATTATGTGTAACGTATTAGTTTGTATTGCAGTTTGGATGACGTTTAGTGGGCGAACATTGACAGATAAAATAGCGGTCATGATTTTGCCTGTGGCTATGTTCGTGTCGGCAGGTTTTGAGCACTGTATTGCGAACATGTTCCAAGTACCTATGGCGATTGGTATTAAGTACTTTGCGCCAGAAGCGTTTTGGCAAATGACAGGGGCAGATATTGCAAACTACGCGGACTTAAACATGATGGGGTTCATCGTAAACAACCTAATTCCTGTTACGATAGGAAACATTATTGGTGGTGGCGTATTTGTTGGCATGTGGTATTGGATGATTTATCTACGCGATGAAGATAACCATTTGCGATAAGTTTAGAAGATCACAAGAAAGGCGAACCAGATGGTTCGCCTTTCTTTTTATTTGTCTCTGCAAATGTCAAATAAGTCGAGTCATGCTAAATCAACTCTTCGTTGATGCCAAAATCGGTTGGGAGCCAATGAGAAGTTACTTCCTTTGGTTCTTGAACGAGCCAATCCAGAGGTGCATCGGACAGGAGTTCATCGTAATTTTCTTTGATCATTAAGACATCCATGTACGTCTCTCCAAGTTTGTGGTCACTGCCTTTACTATAAAATTAGAACATGTCAGTCACGTGATCAATGCATGACGATTCGATTGATCACTTATGTTGCTATGTTTCTGGTTGCGTATGGGTTTTGGGGGCTTATCCACATTTTCTGTGGATAACCTGTATCAAAGGTCGTGCGTATCTAAACTTGCAAAGAAAATTTCATAAAATTAGAGGCTTATATCAAAAAGAATTCTGCCTGACTTTTCATCTGAAAGCGTCTTGATGAGTGCTCGAAGAATAGTTGAGTTATTCAGTTATAAGTACGTTCGACTTGGCACCATAAGTTGTTTAACGGGCTTTACCCACAAGCGCCAACTAACCGTGAGTTTTGGTCGATTCGGGTTGCTCGATTTTTATCTTGATTCGGCCTTCTTTGGTTTGTACCCAGCGCAATGTCATTTCTAACGTTATGGTTACGGAGGCACTCAACATGACGAAAATAGCCAGCATAATTACTAACTGGTATTTAATCGCAACCATCGGGCTCGCGCCACCTAGAATTTGACCGGTCATCATACCCGGTAAGGTAACCAGTCCTGTAGTGGCCATAGAAGCTAAAGTCGGGGCAAGGGACTTTCTAAGAGCCTCTTGAATGAAGGGGAAGGATGCGTAGCGAGGAGAGGCTCCAAGTGAGATTGCAGCCTCATATTCTGCTTGTCTCTGCTCAAAAGCCGTAAACAAATTCTGAAGAGCGATGATATTACTACTCAAGCTGTTACCCAATAACATACCAGCAAGTGGGATCATGTACTGCGCATTGTAAATAGGGGATGGTTGCACTAGGCCTGCTGTAATTGCTATCAGAAGTGGTATTAGACCACAGGTAAGGCCCGTTAGTAGCGGAAGCATAAGTGGCTTTTTAGGTAAGTGAGCTTTTCCCGCAATTGAGCTGGCACCAATCAGTAGCATGATGGCAAGCCAAAGTATATTGACAAGTAAGCTGTTTAATTGAAAAAGATATTCTAAATACACGCCAATCAATATGAGCTGAAGTGTCATTCGGATAACACTGATTATGGTGTCTTTTGCTATCCCTAATTTGTAGCGGGCATTGATAAAGAAGGGGACCAATAAAATCAAACCAAACAGTGCCAGTTTGACCCAGCTTATATCCACCACGTTATCCATAATCGCTCCTTGAAAATACGCGAATAATTGTATCTAAGCCTCCCCTTTATATGAACCACTATGTGCACTTTTTGCTGTTCTTAAAGTAAACCTTGAGTGCTATTTTAGACATTAATACGCAGCATTCTGTTTACAAGTGGATATCTTTTTCGGAGTTTTTAAGTCGATTTATGGCATGGTAATTACGATTTAAATGTGATCGATGTTTCTTAAATGTTGGTTATTTAACAACTCCTTAAAAGACTTATTTTGTCACATCTGTTCATGTTTTTTAATAAATAACATCAATCCATCATATCTCTGTATGAGCTCAAAAAAGTGTTGAATTACAAGGTCTGAGGTCGCTTATTTGATTGAACCCTACTATTAGTATGGTCTAACATTTTCCATTAGAGATTGTAAAAAACTTAAGCTTGGTTACGCGGGCTTTTCAATAACACTAGATACAAAATAGGCAAATGTATGAGTGATGTTAATAAAATTGAGAGTGGTGAAAAACGCTCCCTGGAGTGGAAGTCGTTCCTCTTCATTGCAGTTGTTCTCTTCCCAATTCTGAGTGTGGCCTTTGTTGGCGGCTACGGGTTCATCGTTTGGATGTTGCAAGTCTTCTTCTTTGGACCTCCAGGCGCGCACGGCATGTAAGCCAGTGAGCTCATAACCACACTTTTGAAAAGATTTTAAGAGAGCAAATAATGAAATCATTAATCATTAAACTGTGGCGTACCATGACGCGCCCAGCTGTACATATCAGCCTAGGTGTGCTGACTATGGGCGGCTTTATTGCTGGTGTTATCTTTTGGGGTGGCTTTAACACCGCTCTAGAAGCAACCAACACAGAAGAATTCTGTATTAGTTGTCACACAATGCGTGACAACGTGTACGTTGAGCTACAAGAAACGGTGCACTGGAAAAACCACTCTGGTGTTCGTGCTACCTGTCCTGATTGTCACGTTCCACATAACTGGACAGATAAGATCGCTCGTAAGATGCAAGCTTCTAAAGAAGTATTTGCACAAGTATTTGGCAACTACGACGAACCGGGTGTGTTCGAAGAGCGTCGTATCGAACTTGCTAAACACGAATGGGATCGTTTCTCGGCAAACAAATCTCTGGAGTGTAAAAACTGTCACAACTACGAATCGATGGATTTCGAGCAAATGTCTCCTACGGCTCGTATCCAAATGAAGCAAGCCGCTGAGAAAGATCAAAGCTGTGTTGACTGTCACAAGGGTATTGCGCACAACCTACCAGCAGGCATGGACAGCATTGGCGGTATCGTGGGTGATCTAGAGGGTATGACTTCTAACACGGATTACGGCGTTGGTCAGCAACTCGTGAGCGTTCGTCACCTACCAATTTACTTTGATGCGCAAGGCAGTAAAGAAGCTGGTCTTCTTAATCCTGCATCGACCGTTAAAGTTCTTGAAGACAAAGGCGAGTTTGTTGAGATCGAAATTGACGGTTGGCGCAAAGCAAAAGGTTTTGGTCGTGTAATTCAAGAAGACTTCGGTAAGAACATTGCGACTGCGTCTCTGATGAAAGAAGCAGCAACAGACAGCAACATTGTGACGACTGGTGAGAAAAAAGTGGATGAGCTAACAGGCCTTCCTTGGGAAAAAGTAGCGGCGAAAGTATGGATTAAGAAAGAGTCTATGCTGAACGACATCAATCCTGTTTGGGAAAAATCTCGTGAAGCCTACAAGACCAATTGTTCTGTATGTCACACTCAACCTGCGGAAGCGCACTTCGACGCGAACACCTGGCCAGGTATGTTCGACGGTATGTTGGCGTTCGTTAACCTAGATACAGACAGTGAAGCACTGATCTTGAAGTATCTACAGAAACACTCTTCAGATTATGCTGAAGGTCACCACTAATAAGCGTCGGATTGGAGTAATTTTAAATGGCTATTACACGAAGAAGTTTTCTTAAAGGTGTAGCAACCACAAGTGCAGCGTCAGTAATTGGTCCTAGCTTATTGGCGTCCGCCTCTGCAAATGCCGTTGAGACGACAGGTACTTGGAAAGTAACCGGTTCTCACTGGGGCGCGTTCCGCGCCCACATCTACGCGGGTAAAGTTCAAGAGATCAAGCCGCTAGAGCTAGACAAAAACCCAACAGAAATGTTGAACGGCATTAAGGGTATTATCTACAGCCCTTCACGTGTTCGTTACCCAATGGTTCGTCTAGATTGGTTGAAGAAACACAAATACAGCGCAGATACTCGCGGTAACAACCGTTTCATCCGAGTAACTTGGGATGAAGCGCTAGATTTGTTTTATCGCGAACTAGAACGTATTCAAAAAGACTACGGCCCATGGGCGCTGCATGCAGGTCAAACAGGTTGGAACCAAACGGGTTCATTCAACAACTGTACTGCGCACATGCAACGTGCAGTAGGTATGCATGGCAACTTCATCACTAAAGTAGGTGACTACTCGACGGGTGCAGGTCAAACCATTATGCCGTACGTGCTAGGTTCAACCGAAGTGTACGCACAAGGTACGTCTTGGTCTGAGATCCTAGAAAACTCTGACAACATCGTTCTTTGGGCTAACGACCCAGTGAAAAACCTTCAAGTAGGTTGGAACTGTGAAACGCATGAGTCGTTTAAGTACCTTGCACAACTAAAAGAAAAAGTGGCGAAAGGTGAGATCAACGTTCTATCTGTAGACCCAGTGAAGAACAAAACTCAGCGCTACTTAGAGAACGATCACTTGTACATCAACCCGCTGACAGACGTAGCGTTCATGCTCGCTGTGGCACACGTGTTGTACAACGAAAACCTGTACGATAAGAAATTCATTGATACTTACTGTCTAGGCTTTGAAGAGTTCATTCAATACGTTCAAGGTAAGACAAAAGACAAAGTAGAGAAGACGCCTGAATGGGCAGCAGCGATTTGTGGCGTGAAAGCGGACAAGATCCGTGAATTCGCACGCATGCTAGTCAGCGGTCGTACACAGATCCTGATGGGTTGGTGTATCCAGCGTCAAGAGCACGGTGAGCAGCCATACTGGGCAGCGGCTGTGGTTGCTGCAATGGTTGGTCAAATCGGTCTACCTGGCGGTGGTATCTCTTACGGTCACCATTACTCAAGTATCGGTGTGCCTTCTACTGGTTTCGCGGGCCCTGGTGGTTTCCCTCGTAACCTTGACCAAGGTATGAAACCGAAGTGGGACAACAACGACTTTAACGGTTACAGTCGTACTATCCCAGTTGCACGTTGGATCGACTGTCTGCTAGAACCTGGCAAAGAGATCAACTACAACGGCGGTAAAGTGAAACTGCCAGACTTCAAGATGATGGTTATCTCGGGTTGTAACCCATGGCACCACCATCAAGATCGTAACCGCATGAAGAAAGCGTTCCGCAAACTTCAAACGGTTGTAACGATCGAGTTTGCTTGGACTGCAACATGTCGTTTCTCTGACATCGTTCTACCTGCGTGTACGCAATGGGAACGTAACGACATCGACGTGTACGGTTCATACTCGAACAAAGGTCTGATCGCGATGCATCGTCTCGTCGATCCATTGTTCCAATCTAAGCCTGACTTCCAAATCATGAGTGAACTAACTCAGCGTTTTGGTCGCCGCGAAGAATACACTCGTGGTATGAGCGAGATGGAGTGGATCGAAAGCCTATACAACGATTGTAAGAAAGCGAACGAAGGTAAGTTCGAAATGCCAGAATTCAATGAGTTCTGGGAGAAGAGCGTACTAGACTTCGGTGAAGGTAAACCTTGGGTTCGTCACGCGGACTTCCGTAAAGACCCTGAGCTTAACCCTCTAGGTACACCGTCTGGCTTCATCGAGATTACATCACGTAAGATCGGCCGTTACGGTTACGAACACTGTCAAGAGCACCCAATGTGGTTCGAAAAATCAGAGCGTTCACACGGTGGCCCTGGTTCAGACAAATACCCATTCTGGTTGCAGTCTTGTCACCCAGACAAGCGTCTGCACTCTCAAATGTGTGAGTCTGAAGAGTTCCGCGCGACTTACGCGGTACAAGGTCGTGAGCCGGTTTACATCAACCCAGCGGATGCCAAAGCAAAAGGTATCAAAGATGGTGATTTGGTACGTGTATTCAACGGTCGTGGTCAGCTGTTAGCTGGTGCTGTTTTGACTGACAGCTACCCACGTGGCGTTATTCGTATCGAAGAAGGTGCATGGTACGGTCCTCTAAACGAGAAAGAAGGCGCAATCTGTACCTACGGTGATCCTAACACCCTAACGCAAGACATCGGTTCTTCTGAGCTTGCACAGGCGACTTCTGCGAACACATGTATCGTAGACTTCGAGAAGTTCACAGGTAAAGTGCCGCCAGTCACTTCATTTGGTGGTCCGATCGAAGTTGCTTAATTAGTGCAGTTTGCATAAATCCAAATACCAGCCTCAGGGCTGGTATTTTTTTATCAAAATTTCAGTGAGCGTTGTCTCAATAGTAACTTCATAACGTTAAACGAGACTGGTATTCGTGATGATGGTAACGAATTGGGTGAGACAAGCAGGAGATAATGCGCCAAGCTAAACAATAATAATTAAGTGAGTAGACTCTTTATGGCTCAGAGCATTCAATTAGCAAATCACACTGAGATCACTGTGAATAACAATGACTTCCAAGTTGAAGTCGAGGGTAATCAATTACATTTTTCTTTTGCTGGCCTTCACAATAAAACCTTTACGGACCGTGAAGTGTTATTCGAAATGCCGTTTTTGTACGAGCACGAGGCCAACGTAATTGGGGATGGTTTTCAAATGTTGGCGCAAACGGCGGGAACGATCAATCACCCCGTTGATATTGGTCGCTGCCCAGACAATAATCCTTCTTATCGAATCTACCCTAAAAATGCACCTAAGCGTTATTACAACTATTTAGTGGTGGAAGGTTCAGCGGGCTACACATTATTTGGCTTCACATCATGTCATCGCTTTGCAGGCTATTTTGATGTTGTGCTGCGTGATGGGCATTGGGTTTTATCAGCCGCAATTGATGGTGAGTTGACTCAAGTGGCGGATTGGGAAAGTAATCAACTTGAATCCGTGGCGGTACTCTGTGGTCAATCGCTGTCCGAGCTTTATCAAACCTATGGCGAGATGATTGCAAAGCATCATCCTGTTCGCCAAGGTGTGACACAAGATGCGCCTGTTGGTTGGTGTTCGTGGTACGCGTACTACGCAGACGTGACAGAGCAAAACATCATGCAGAACGTTGATTGCATGCAAGATAAGCTCGAAGACCTGGAGTGGGTACTTCTGGATGATGGCTATCAAGCCTTTATGGGCGATTGGTTAACCCCATCAGATAAGTTTTCTGGTGGCGTAAAAGAGCTCATTCATAGTATCCGTGCAAAAGGCAAAAAGCCGGCGATTTGGATGGCGCCCTTTATTGCTCAGCCTGAGTCGGAGATCTTCAAACAGCATCCAGATTGGTTTGTTCGCCACAAAGATGGAAGCTTACTTAAAGCAGAAGATGTCACATACGGTGGTTGGCGATGCACGCCTTGGTACATTCTCGATACTTCAAACCCTGAAGTGCAAGATCACCTAACTCATGTGGTCTCTGTTATGCGTCAAGAGTGGGGCGTTGAGCTATTCAAATTAGACGCAAACTACTGGGGCACGTTAAAAGGTAAACGAAGCCAATCGGGTGTCACCGGTGTAGAAGCCTACCGCATGGGTATGGAAGCGATTGCCAAAGGCGCTGGTGATGCGTGGCTTTTAGGTTGCAACGCGCCAATGTGGCCATCTCTGGGGCTTGTGGATGCAATGCGTGTTTCTGACGATGTAGAGCGTCATAGTCGTCGATTCGAACAGATAGCCAAAGAAACCTTTTACCGTAGTTGGCAGCACCGAAAACTGTGGCAAATTGACCCGGATTGCGCCACGTTCACTTCATTAGCTAATCAATCTGCATCCAGAGAAGAGTATGAATTTCATCGCACGGTGTTATTAGCGAGTGGTGGTTTGCTGCTGTCTGGTGACCCGCTCCCTGAGATTACACCGTTTGCTAAGAAGACACTGTCTAAGCTCATGTTACGTCAACAACGTAACCAACAATCTGCAAAGTTTACCGCTTTGAGTTTAAATCACGCGTTTTTAAAACTAACGACGAAGAATGACCTCCATTGTTTGTTTAATTATGCGAGTTACGGAGCGATGGAATTTACGCTGACGTCTGATCAACCGGTGGACTGGTATGATTACTGGACAGGGGAAAAGCTAAACCAAGAACCTTGCCAGTTGTTAATGGTGAGCGTGGATAAAGGGCTCAATGCGAAAGCGATCGTTACAGCATAACGTGAAGTAAATCGCCCAATACCAAGATCAAGAAAGGAGCCTATTGCGGCTCCTTTCTCGTTTTGATGCTCTGGGCGTTAGAACTCGAATAAAAAGTAATACCCGTATCCAACAATAAACGCAGGAATGGACGAATAAATAGTCGCGACCAAAGCAGCTTTCGGTGCCATTGCAATGGCGGGGAATAGGGCGTCACCATCGTTAGAAATCGCATTGGCCAGTTGCGCAGAAAGTGGCGCTGCACCAGAAATGTATAGGCTAGTGACTAAAATTTGCGGTCCGCAACCAGGCAACATACCAATGGCTAGGCCAGCTAATGGCATCCAAATTCCCCAATGAGAAAAGGTTTCTACAAGGTCGAGTCCAGAAAAATAGGTTGTCAGCTCAAACGCCAGAAAAGCAACGATCACCCAAGCACTGACGAAATTCGTATCTTGTGCTGCTTTTTGAATCGGGTGTGAGTCCACGATTTTTTCATCTTCAGAGACCGTTGACTGATAATCGCCAAGTTCTTTGGTCATCGCCCATAATGACATTGTGATCACCGCGAAGATAGCGCCCAGCCATTCAATGGTGTTGGCTTTCAAAGATAGCAACTGATTAATATCTATTTGGAAAGACATTAACACAGCAACGACACTAGCAGGCACAATAAGCCATTTCCAAAATGCGCCTTGTAGATTGATTGCACGTTGTTCAAGAGGCGTGTGTCGGTCTGTCTGGTGTTGGCAACAAGCATGTGTCTGAGGTGCTTCTTTTGGTTCTGGTCGCAGAAAGTTATCAGCATGAAAAGCATTAACGACTAACCCTGAAAGAGTACCCACGATAATGCCTAATCCAACCACGCCTAATCCAACACTTGGTTTGGCGGCCAGAAGTAAAAAGGCAGCGTCACCCATTGTTGAAGTAAGTACCGCGACAATCGCACCAAATCCCACTCGGCCACTAATAAATTGCGTTGTCACAACAATAGCGCCACCACAGCCAGGCAAAGCACCCAATAAAGAAGCAAAGAAAACCTGATGATTACGCGAGCGATGGTAGAGCTCGGTAATTCGATTGGTTTTCGACATAAAGTTTGAAAGATAATGATAAATAGCCAATGTGGCAGCAACATAGCATGACACTGCCCAGAATGAGTCGGATAGCGTCTGTACGGCTACGTCACGTGTATTTTCATTGCCTAGCAAAATGAGCATGACGATAGGGATCAGCAATCGCTTATAAGCTAAACGAAACTGAGTAGGCTGAAACAACTGTTGTGCAGAGTGTAATAATTGGGTCGCGTTCATCGTTTACTCAAATGCAAATAGGAATAATTATCATTATATGTAAATGAGATTTATTCGCAATAGCATTGTGAACTTTTCTTCGTGTCAAACTCTCTGAAATCAGGTAAAGTATCGGCCTTTGTGAGCAAACACGCCCTAATTAACTGTATTAGGCGGCGTATAAAATTGACTTGAATAGGAAGAAACATGATTCTAGTTGTAGGTCATAAGAACCCAGACAGTGACAGTATTTGTAGTGCACTCGTTGCAACTGAACTTCTAAAAGCGCGTGGCGTTGAAGCTATGCCAATTCGCCAAGGCGAAATCAACCGTGAAACTCAGCACATCCTAGAAGTTGCTGGCGCTGAAGTTCCTGAGCTTCGCACATCAGTTGCGGGTGAGACCGTTTGGCTAGTAGATTACTCAGATCTAGCACAAGCACCAGACGATATCGCAGAAGCTGAAATTGCGGGTATTGTTGACCACCACCGTCTAGGTGACGTGATGACAGTAAACCCAATGGAAGCATGGATCTGGCCTGTTGGTTGTACCAACACTGTTCTATTCAACATGTTCAAGATTGAAGGTCACGCGATTACTCCACAAATTGCTAAGCTAATGATGTCAGCAATTCTATCTGACACAGTAGGTTTTGCTTCTCCAACTTGTACACAAAAAGACAAAGATGCCGTTGCTGAACTAGCGGCAATCGCAGACGTACAAGATGTTGACGCGTTCACTAAAGATCTTCTAATTGCTAAAACAAACATCGAAGGTCTATCAGCGGCTGAGCTTGTTGAGAAAGACCTTAAAGGTTACCCATTCAACGGTCGTGACGTAGTGGTTGGGCAAGTTGAACTTGCAACTCTTGAGCAAGTTGACGGTATGATCGAAGCACTAGAAGCAGACCTAGAATCTCGTTGTGAGAAAGATAACCTAGCGTTCGCTGCTGTAATGCTAACAGACATCACGACTGCTCAAACTCGTCTTCTATACAAAGGTGAGTGGGCTGAGAAGCTTGTTAAGCACGAAAAAGACGGCATGCTAATGATGGAAAACACGCTAAGTCGTAAGAAGCAAGGTTGGCCTTGGCTTCAAACTGAGCTAGCTTAATTTTCTAGCATATACTTTAAATGCCCGCCTAGCTGCGGGCATTTTTCTATGGGAAATAGGAGACGAATATGTCTGAGCAACTGACCCAAGAGCAGATGGATACCATTAATCGCTACAACGAAGAGCAACGTTTAAAGTACTGCGTAAAAGAGATTGTGGCGAATCGTAAGGTTTGGATTCTGAAAGACGAACATGGCTGTGTCATGTTAAATACAGAAGATGATGATTGTGTACCAGTATGGCCAAACGAAGAGTTCGCTTTGCAATGGGCGAATGGTGATTGGGAAGATTGCGAGCCAGAAGCGATCTCTCTAAACAAGTGGCACAGCCGTTGGACCTCTGGTCTAGAGGATGACGAGCTATCGATTGTTGTATTCCCAAATCAAAATGAAGAAGGGGTCGTATTGTTTCCTGACGAGTTTGATTTTGAACTGCGCAAACAAGCGAGCCGCCGTTAGTTTTTTGATTAGTACCCATGCAATAAAGAAGCCTGCGTTAAAGCAGGCTTCTTTACATTTGCACGATTACATCTTTGATAAGCTATTTTGTTTGATGGCTTGGCGCTTTGTAAAAGTGGCTTTCGACTAATCGTTGAGTAATAGGATGCTCGGGATGAGTCAGTACTTGGTTGGTCTCGCCAAACTCGACCACTTCACCTTCATGCATCACCATCACTTTATCAGTAATATGCTTAACAATGCCAATATGCTGAGACACGTACACAAATGACAATCCCATCTCTTCTTGCAACTCGAGGAATAAGTTAATGATCTGCGAGCGCATTGCCATATCCAAACCGTTTAACGCCTCATCAGCGACAATGATTGAAGGTTGAAGAATAAGTGCACGAGCCAAACATACGCGCTGTTTTTGACCGGCAGCTAGCATTTGTGGATAAAAATAGGCGTGCTCAGGCAGCAATCCTACGCGGAGCAGGGTGTTCTTTACACGCTGCATGCGCGCATCTGGCGGCATGTTGGTATTTCGCTTTAGCGGACCTTCTAAAATACGACCAATCTGGATTCGTGGGTTTAACGATGTGTTTGGATCTTGGAAAATCATGCGGATGAGCTTGCAGCGTGTCGCGTAATCTTTGTGCTCCAATCGTTCGCCATTCACACGGATCTCTCCGGAGCTTGGTTCAACAACGCCAGCAAGCATACGAGCTAGTGTGGATTTTCCTGACCCGTTTTGACCAATAAAACCAATAGTTTGCCCTGGCTCTAAAGTAAAGCTTACCGGTTTTACTGCCTCATTAACCTGGCGTTTGAACAGACGGGAGCGCGTAACAAATTGCTTCGATAAATTATCGACTTCAAGTAACGCACTCATGACTTTTTCTCCGTGTTCAATGGAAAGTGGCAGTTAAATTTATGATTCTTAATTCGTCTGGTGTGTGGAATTTCTACACATTGTTTCTGCGCATATGGGCAACGTGGTCCGAGGCGACAACCGATAGGTAGATGCTGCAATGGCGGAATCGAGCCCGGTAGGGATTGGAGTTTTTGCTTGTGTGGTACCCAATCATTAAAGTCAGGCATCGCTTTAAGCAAGGCATCGGTGTACGGGTGCTTGGGTGCCGCAATGATTTTACTGGTATCGGCAGACTCCACCGACTGACCACAATACATTACCGTAATACGTCCTGCCCACTGTGTTATGGTCGCTAAGTCGTGGCCGATAAGCAAAATGGTTGTGTTATTAAGTTGGTTCATGCGGCTCAACAGACGCAAAATTTGCGATTGAGTAATTGGGTCTAAGTCGTTGGTTGGCTCATCTGCGATCAGCAACTTTGGTTTGGTCGCTATCGCCATGGCAATCATGACTTTTTGACACTCACCATCAGTCAGTTCATAAGGGTAGCTACCCATTAAACGCTTGTGATCTTTAATACCCACTTTATGCAAAAGCGCGATGGCCTGTTTTTTACGCCATTTAAATCGCTCCCACCATTTCCCTTCAAATGCGCGAGATGGAATGGATTCAATCAATTGACGCCCGACTTCCTCTGAAGGGTCAAGACAAGTTGAAGGCTCTTGGAAAATCATCGCAATATCACGAGCAATGACGCGCCGACGCTCTTTTGGCGTAAGCTGAAGCAAGTCAATATTGCCAAGGCGCATACGGTCAGCGGTGATGCGCCAGTTATCTTTACTCACACCGACAATCGCTTTTGCAACTAAGCTTTTCCCTGAACCAGACTCACCTACAAGACCACGAATTTCGCCTTCGTTCAAAGTTAGGCTCATTCGGTCAACGGCTTTGACCAACCCTTGAGGTGTTTCGATCTCAATGGTCAAATGTCGAATATCTAACAACGGCATTATTCGATCCCCGCATTAAGCGCTTGACGTACACCTTCACCTACTAAGTTTAGGGTAATAACAGTAAACATGATGGTCAGGCCGGGTAGGGTCACTGTCCAAGGTGCAATATAAATAAGCTCGACAGAGTCACCTAATATTGCTCCCCACTCGGTGCTTGGTGCCTGTGCGCCTAGGCCAAGAAAACCCAGTGCCGTAATATCTAAAATCGCAGCAGAGAGCGCGAGTGTGATTTCAGCGGCAATGACCGTCAGAATGTTAGGAAGAATTGAACTCCACAGTAAGTAGAAATCATTAGCGCCATCAAGGCGTGCTGCCATTATGTAGTCTTTTTCAACTTCGGTGTGGACTGCGATATAAACGGAGCGAATAAAACGCGGAATCAAAGCCAAGCAGATTGCGAGTAAAATATTGAACCCACCAAAGCCTAGAAATGCCACAAAAATGATTGCTAATAAGAGCGACGGGATCGACATGACGGTATCGAGCAAGTGGTTGAGAGTACTCGACAGTAAGCCTTTCGTCATACCTGCCAATACGCCAATTAAACAGCCTACAACGGCAGCAATTGCGGTGATGGCGACAGCAGCGCCAAATGTCAGCTGAGAGCCCATAATCAGGCGCGAAAGAATATCTCTACCTAAGTCATCGGTCCCCAAAAAGTAATCAACCGTTCCTGCTGGAGCCCATGATGGCGGCACAAGCAACTCACCTGACTGTGCTTGGGCGTCAAATGGTGCAAGTAGGGGGGCAAAAATGGTAATAAGGACGATAAACACCAAGCACCACAAGCCAAACATGGCTAGTCCGTTGGCGCGGTAGCTTCGCCAAAAACGCTCAAACTGTGTTGGAATGCGCTCTTCCTGATAAACGTTATTTGTTAGCATACCATTCCTTTCGAACTAAAGGGTTAATCATCGCGCCAATCAAATCCGAGAGTATGTTAGCGGTAAGAACCAAAGTCGCAAGTACCATCACGCCAGCTTGGATAGATGCATAGTCTTGGCTTGCTAGCGCATCTAAAAGCCAACGACCAATACCTGGCCAGTTAAAAATAGACTCCGTGATGATAGCTAAGGTAATCATACTCGAAAGTTGAACACCAACCTTGGGAATGATAGGCGGTATCGCATTCCGCAATACATGTTGAGTTACGATTTCGCGGTTAGAAAGACCTTTGATTCTCGCTGCACGGATGTAGTTTTGGCTCATCACTTCCGCTACCGAGGAGCGCATTAGTCCGACAACCTGGGTGGTTGGAGCCAAAGCAAGCACCAAACATGGCAGCACCATATGCTCAATAACGCTTTGCAGTGCGTGAGCGCGGTATTCGCCTTTCGCCATGAATGCGTCGATAATGGCAAACCCGGTTACATGATCAATTTCGTAAAGTAAATCATACCGTCCCGCAACGGGAAATAGTTGGTATTCCAATGAAAAGACCATGATAAGTAGCAGAGCTACCCAAAAGATTGGGGCGGAATAACCAGACATTGACATGAATGAAATGCTGGTATCGAGCCATTTACCTTGCTTCATCCCAGCCACGGTTCCAAGTGGAATACCGATCAAAAGGGACACCAAAAAGGCAAAGAAACACAATTCCAAAGTGGCTGGGAATACAACGGCGAGCTCGTCATAAATCGCGTTGCCGTTTTTACTTATGCCAAAATCAAGCTGAGAAAGGTTGATTAAGTAAGTTTGCCAACCAGACCAAAAATCAACGTTTGCCCAGTGCGAGAGAGGGTCAAGGCGCAGCAGAGAAAAACCCACTAATGTAAGGATCATCAAAGTGATGATAAATAGGTTAAAGCGTCGAACGGTATACCAAAACATCAGTGAATTCTCTCAACTCTATCAAACGGTTGGGCATTGAAAGGGCTTGATTTGAAGCCTGTCAGCGATTTGTCGTGCACACGGAACTGCACGCCATGCGCCAGAGGAATAACCGGGAACTCTTGATTCAAAATGTTCTGTGCTTGGCGATATAGGTTCAAACGGTAACGCGGTTCTTGAGTTTCTAAAGCCAAATCGAGCAAGAAATCGAAGTCATCGTTACACCACATGGACACGTTAAGGCCAACGCGGTCAGACTCGCAAGATAATAAAGGGCGGAAAAAGTTGTCAGGATCCCCGGTATCACCAATCCAACCAGTTAAAAGTAAATCGATATCGTTGATGTTCTCCAAATCCACACGTTCAAACCTATCATCGGTAAGTAGCGTTAATTTAACCCCAATATCGGCAAAATTCGCTTGGATTAGCTCTGCGGTCTTGCGAGGGCTTGGGTTAAAAGCACGTGGTTCAAGTGGTACCCACATGGTCAATTCTAGGCCGTCTTCGTAGCCTGCATCTCGAAGTAGTGCCAATGCATAATTCCGGTCATAACGAATTTTTACGCTGTCTTTTTGATAAGCCCATGAATTAGGTGGTAGCAAGGTATAAGCTTGGGAGCCAGTTCCGTAGTAAACCGAATCTAAAATATTTTGACGGTTGATCGCTAAGTTAAGAGCTTGGCGAACTCGAGCATCACTCAGCGCGGTGGTTTCTGTGTTTATCGCAATAAAGGAAACGTTGTTAGCTGGTGTAGCCGTCAGCTCAAGGTTGTCATTTTCTTGAATGACAGGTATTTGGCTCGAAATAGGTGAAGAGAGTACGTCACACTCGTTTCTTAAAAGTTTAGCTAATGTACCCGTCCCTCTGTGAGAGATATCGAACACCACTTGTTCCATTTTTGCTGGTGACTTCCAGTAATTTGAATGACGCTCTAATCGAATCAAGTCGTTCACTTGGTACTCTTTTAATTGATAAGGGCCGGTACCGATAGGAAGTTGGTCGATTTCTTCTTTATGATCTTTTGCTGCCAATTGCTGTCCATACTCCGCAGACAAGATAACCGCATGGCTGGTGGCAATATTGGCCAAGAAAGAAAAGTTTGGCTGAGATAACGTAAACCTTACCGTATACTCATCTATTGCAACCACGTCTTGGAGTAGGTTTTGAAAATCTAACCCTGCAAACCATGGATAAAAACCACCACCTACTTGGTGAAAAGGATGGTCTACATCGATGATTCGCTTGAAGCTAAATACCACATCTTTTGCATTCAATGGGCGAGTGGGTGTGAACCAAGGTGTGGTTTGGAATTTAACACCACGTTTAAGCTTAAACGTGTATTCCGTCCCTGATTCATTTACTGACCAACTCTCGGCGATGCTTGCCACGGGCTGATGTGATTTAGGATCGAGCGTGAGCAGCGTATCGTACAGCTGCGGGCTCAGAGCCTCTGCGGTAATACCGCTATCAATAAGCTGAGGGTTAAACGTGGTCGGCTTACCTTGTCCGCAAAACACAAAGCCAGCTTTGCGAATATCATTGTGGTCAATTTCATCGCCACAAGCGGTCAGTAGGCTAATCCCAATAAGGCTCAGCGATAATCTTATAAAAGCATTCATAATATGAAATGTTCATTGGATCTTGCTCGTTTCGTTTGATCTTACTCTTTCAAAGCTAACAAGCGAAAATGATCTCGCTAATTTATCACCTTTGTGAACTCGCTCCAAACATAAAATCCATACACTGTAAGGTGTTATGCCATAAATGCATGCGAATTAGAGCGCAGTCACGAGCTCGTGTATTGATTGAGTACTCTCGGTCAAGTTAGCTTTGTCCGACCAAACCATATTTTCTAACCATCCCTCGTAATTGGTGATAGCTCAAGCCAAGTAGCTCGGCTGCTTGTCGTTGATTAAACTTGGCTTCTTCCAATGCACGATTGAGTAAATGGATATCTTGTTCCTCTTGCCATTGTTTATAGTCTAGAGGGAATTGGATGGTGTTGCTTGATGCTTCCTCTTCTTGTTGTTCTGCTTGTTTTGCACTATGGCCAAGCGCGCTGTGCCAAACCGTTTCAAAAGGATTGAAAACCAGTTCATCAATTGGGTGAGCATTCAGACCATGTTGGTAAATCGCACGTTCAATCACGTTTTTTAGTTCGCGGACGTTACCGGGCCATTCATATTCAATAAGCGACTGCTGCGCTTTTGGGGTAAAACCGACAAAGTATTCCAGTTGCAGTTCACGACACATTTTCATCGCGTAGTGCTCTGCTAAAGAGAGAATGTCTTCTTTGCGCTCGCGAAGAGGCGGTAACATAATGACATCGAAGGCTAGCCTGTCGAGCAGATCTGCACGAAAATCACCTTGCTCTGCCAATTTTGGTAGGTCGGCATTGGTTGCACAAACAAGTCGAACATCCGCATTGAGAGCGGTATGACCGCCAACTCGCTCATATTCACCATATTCGATGACGCGTAATAGCTTTTCTTGAACTAAAAGTGGTGCGGTCGCCAGCTCGTCAAGAAACAAAGTACCGCCCTCGGCACGCTCGAAACGCCCTTTATGCTTACCTTTAGAGCCTGTGAAGGAGCCGGATTCATGTCCAAACAATTCGGAATCTATTAGCCCTTCGCTTAATGTCGCACAGTTGAGTGATAGTAGTGGTTTATCCCAACGTCTTGATAAATAATGCAAACGCTGAGCGATGAGTTCTTTACCCGTACCTCGTTCACCAATGATGAGGACAGGGCGCTCAATGGGTGCAAGTTGTGATACTTTATCTAGTACAGCGAGAAAAGCAGGTGATTCACCAATCAGGTTTTGCTTCATAAAGTCCTTCTTATTTAACAGCCGAGCCATGATTTAGAGATAGAGTTGGTAAATTTCACCAACAGTTGGTGAAAAACATCATAGCACAATAGTGTGTAACGACAACAAAATGAATAACACTCTGATTTAAAAGAAAATTATAAGTTGGCACGTTACTTGTTATATATTCAGGGAGACACAAGGTTAATCACCACCTTGTCGAGTTTTAATAGGAAAAAAGAGGAGTTCCGTTATGGGTATTTTTTCTCGATTTGCAGATATCGTTAACTCAAACATCAGTGCATTACTGGACAAGGCGGAAGATCCTGAAAAAATGATCCGTCTTATCATTCAAGAAATGGAAGACACACTTGTTGAAGTGCGTACTAACTCGGCTAAAGCGATTGCAGACAAGAAAGAGTTGGCTCGTAAGGTTGAAACGTTAGAAGAGCAAATTGGCGAATGGGGCCAAAAAGCGAGCTTAGCATTAGTTAAAGAGCGTGAAGATCTAGCTCGTGCAGCGTTAATTGAAAAGCAAAAGCTAGAGCAAGTGATTAAAGGCCTCCACACTGAGCAAACCTTAGTGGAAGAAACGATCGATAAGCTTACTGGCGAGATTGGTAAGTTGGAAAGCAAAATTGCTGAAACGCGCGCAAAACAGCAAGCACTAGCAATTCGTAACCAAACTGCATCTAACCGTCGTGATGTGCAAAAACACCTGCACACTAGCCGTACTAATGAAGCGATGGCGAAATTCGAGCAATACTCACGTAAAGTGGATGAAATGGAAGCGGAAGCAGACCTGTATGCTCAAACCGGTAATGCTAAATCGCTAGAACAAGAGTTTGCAGAGTTGCAGGCACAAGACGAAATTGAAAAAGAGTTGGCAAAACTGAAAGAACAGATGTCATCGAAAGATAAATAAGAAAGGAGCCATTTATGTCGGCATTTTTTATAGCAGGACCAGTGATTGTCTTTTTAATCTTTGTCGCTCCACTATGGCTCTTCTTACACTATCGCAGCAAACGCAAAACAGATAGTGCACTGTCGAGCCAGGATTTAGAGCGCCTTCAGGTACTATCTGAAAAAGCAGAAGCGATGCAGTCCCGAGTTGATACATTGGAGCGCATCTTGGATGCTGAGTCACCAACATGGAGACGCAAGTATGAATAATCGAGAACTGTATCGTGATCCAGTAAATGGCAAAATCTCCGGTGTTTGCGCCGGTATTGCCAACTACTTTGGTGCAGAAGTTTGGTTGATTCGTATTGTAGTGATTTCTGCAGCGCTGTTAGGTGGTACGTTTTTGGTATTGTTAGCGTACATCGCGATGGCGTTTATGTTAGAAAAGCAACCAGTAACGTATTCTGAAAATATCAGAGCGCAGCAAGAGCATACGCTCAAAAGTAAGCCTTGGCAGAAAGGGCAAAGCCCTGATCAACTGCTCAGTGTGTTGGAAAGGGATTTTGACCGTCTTGATGGCAAAATTCGTAACATGGAAGCTTATGTTACGTCTGATACATATAGGGTGAACAGAGAATTCAGTAAGCTCTAGGCATTTTGTATCCAAAGAAGATTTAACTGAAGCAGGCATAAAGCCTGCTTTTTTATCACAAATTACTAATTTTAAAGCACTATTAATCTTTTCTGCTCTGGAAGTTCGTTCAAAATTCATCTACTTTAAAAATAATCCCCCAATTTTTATGGATGAATGTAATGAGAAAATTGCTCATTCCTATTGCCATCTCGGCTGTCTTGTCGGGGTGCGGTAAAGAACTTCCTCCTGTTCCTGAACCTGAATCGCGCCCTGCGAAGCTATTTACAGTATCTGTTGGCAATGCCCAGTTTGAGCGACATTTTCCTGCCACTACGGAAGCTGGCGATAGAGCAGTACTGACATTTCGAGTTCCAGGGCTTCTTCAAACGATAGAAGTGAATGAAGGTCAAGTCGTCAGTAAAGGTGATGTTTTGGCGTCATTAAACCCAGATGAATATTCTCTGCTCGAACAGCAAGCTCGGGCAAATTTTTTGCTCGCAGATGTGCAATACAAGCGATACCAAAAGCTACGTAAAGACCAAGTAGTATCTGAGCAAGATTTTGATGAGGCAAAAGCGAACCACAACTCGGCAAAAGCTCAATGGAATCAAGCAAAGGCAAACTTAAGATATACCAAACTTGTCGCGCCATATGATGGCACTATTTCGTACATTCCAGCAGAAAACCATGAATATGTTGCCGCGAAAGAAGGGGTGATGAATATTCAGTCCAACCAACTCCTCAAAGTGATATTCCAAATCCCAGACTATCTTCTAAATCGTTACACCCAGGGGAGCGATGTCTCTGCCAGAATGATATTTGATGCGTTCCCCGAGCGAGCCTTTGACTTAACCTTTCAGGAAATCGATACAGAAGCCGACCCTAAAACGGGCAGTTACAAAGTCACGATGGTCATGGAGCGGCCAGCAGAAATAGGCCTTTTGCCGGGAATGTCTGGCAATGCTTACCTCCTGTCCAAAAGTGCAGGAGCGACAAAGATTCCTAACTCCGCGTTGCTAGAAGAAAACGGCAAAACATACGTTTGGCGTGTCGATGAGCAAGGCATTGTGTCTAAAGCCGCAATTGAGATGAATGACAAAAATCAAGTGTTAGCTGGGCTTAACGATGGCGACCAAATCATTATCTCGGGTGTCAGTGTAATTGAACCCGGAATTAAGGTAAGAGCGTGGATTAAGGAAAGAGGGTTGTAATATGAAAGGAATCATCTCTCTAGCGACTTTACTTTCAACGCTTTTTCTCGTTGGCTGTGGGGATAAGGCGCCAGAAAAAGAGCTCGAAACGCCACGAGTTAGAGTTACGTCATTAGCGGGAAACAAGGTGGATGACAACTTGTACTTCCCTGCGGTTGCGAATGCAGCGGATCGCTCTCATTTGAGCTTCAGAGTGACAGGAGAAGTCAGCCGCATCATGGTAAAAGAGGGCGACAAAGTCATGAAGGGTGATGTTATTGCAACGCTAGATCCCACGGACTATGAGTTGGATGTAGATAATGCGAGTGCGCGTTTTTCTGTTGTCGACAGTCAGTATCGCCGCTCACGCCCTTTGGTTGATAAAGGCCTATTAGCTAAGTCTCAGTTTGATGAAATTGCAGCACAACGACAAATCGCCTTAGCTGAGCTTCAGTTAGCCAAACTTCGTCTATCATTTACTGCCTTAAAAGCGCCCGTGGATGGGATTATTTCGCGAGTTAATATCGACCAATTCGAAAATGTTCAAGTCGGACAGCATATCGTTAATATTCACAGCTTGGAGCTAGTCGAAGTGTTGATTCAGCTTCCAGACCGCCTCTATGTGAACCAACCGCCAACGGAAGAAAGACTCACAGCGATCAAAGCATTGGTGCGCGTTCCCAGCGGTAACGAATATAACGCGACGGTAAAAGAGTTTACGACTGAGCCCGATCCAACAACAGGTACGTTTACTGTCACATTGTCGCTTCCTATGCCGGAAGAAGAGTACATCCTAGATGGGATGGCTGTTGAAGTAACGTCTAAAGACGAGAATGTTGGGCTTGATTTAAACCTAGGAATTAATGTCCCTATCGAAGCCATTTTTAATGCGGATGGTGACGAGCTGGGGCGTGAAAACAAATTTGTTTGGGTACTGAATGACGACAATACGGTATCGCGCAAACAGGTGCGAGCAGGTAAGGCATCTAAAACGTCCATTCAAATCCTTGATGGTCTCATGCTCAAAGACAAAGTTGTGATTGCCGGTGTTTCTCGATTAAGGGATGGCATGAAAGTGGAAGTGATACAGGAAATGGCTACGCAGGAGGCCGGTCTATGAGCGATCTTAATAAATCAGTGCCTCAAAGTAATGATGATGTGACCGGTATTGCTGCGTACTTCATCCGCAATCGCGTCATCAGTTGGATGGTCGCACTGATATTTTTGATTGGTGGTATCGCCGCATTCTTTGGTTTAGGGCGTCTTGAGGACCCTGCTTTTACTATTAAAGATGCGATGGTAGTGACCTCTTACCCTGGTGCGACACCGCAACAAGTCGAAGAAGAAGTGACGTACCCAATCGAAAAAGCGATTCAGCAGCTTACTTATGTTGATGAAGTAAATTCGATTTCTAGCCGGGGATTATCTCAAATCACGGTCACGATGAAGAACAATTATGGCCCTGATGATCTACCACAAATTTGGGATGAGTTGCGCCGTAAAGTGAACGACCTTAAAGGGACGTTGCCTCCAGGTGTGAATGAACCTCAAGTGATCGATGATTTTGGTGATGTTTACGGGATTTTGTTAGCGGTGACTGGCGACGGTTATAGCTATAAAGAGCTACTGGATTACGTCGATTACTTACGCCGAGAGCTCGAACTGGTTGATGGTGTGAGTAAAGTTTCGGTATCCGGGCAACAGCAAGAGCAAGTTTTCATCGAAGTATCGATGAAAAAGCTGAGCAGTATAGGTCTTGCTCCGGATACCGTGTTTAATCTTCTTTCGACGCAAAACGTGGTTTCTGACGCAGGAGCGATCAGAATTGGTGACGAGTACATCAGAATTCAGCCGACTGGCGAGTTCCAGAGTGTGGAGGAGCTGGGTGATTTGTTAATTACTGAGTCGGGCGCTCAGGGGCTCATTTTCTTGAAAGATGTGGCGGAAATAAAACGCGGGTATGTAGAAGTACCGAGTAATGTTATTAATTTTAACGGCAGCCTTGCATTGAACGTGGGTGTTTCTTTTGCTGAAGGCGTCAATGTGGTTGAAGTCGGAAAAGCGTTTGATCATCGCCTTGCCGAGCTAAAGTACCAACAACCTGTCGGTATCGAAATCTCGGAAATTTACAGTCAGCCTAAAGAGGTGGATAAATCGGTTAGCGGTTTTGTTGTCAGCTTGGCTCAAGCTGTCGGTATCGTCATTATCGTACTTCTGTTCTTTATGGGGCTACGTTCTGGGCTACTTATCGGTTTAATCTTGCTGCTGACGGTGCTGGGTACGTTCATTTTCATGAAGTATCTCGCGATAGATTTACAGCGGATTTCATTAGGTGCCTTGGTTATCGCATTGGGTATGCTGGTGGACAATGCCATCGTTGTGGTTGAGGGGATTTTGATTGGTACTCAAAAAGGGCGAACTCGACTCCAAGCAGCGACCGACATTGTTACCCAAACAAAGTGGCCATTACTTGGGGCAACTGTGATTGCGGTAACTGCATTTGCGCCAATTGGACTGTCTGAAGACTCGACGGGCGAATACTGTGGCACTTTATTTACGGTTCTGCTGATCTCTTTAATGTTGAGCTGGTTTACCGCTATCTCGTTGACACCATTCTTTGCTGACATCTTCTTTAAAGGCCAGAAGATTAAACAAGGTGAAGGGGAAGAAAATGATCCATATAACGGGGTTATTTTCGTTATTTATAAAAAGTTTCTTCAGTTTTGTATGCGTCGTGCTTGGTTTACCGTTGTGGTGCTGATTGCGGGATTAGCGGCAAGTGTTTACGGGTTCACCTTTGTGAAGCAAGCGTTTTTCCCATCGTCGACAACGCCGATTTTTCAGTTAGATGTATGGATGCCAGAAGGAACTGATATTCGAGCAACTAACACAACGCTTAAAGAGTTAGAAAGTTGGTTAGCTAAGCAAGAGCATGTTGACCATATCACGACGACCGCGGGTAAAGGTTTACAGCGCTTCATGTTAACGTACGCGCCAGAGAAAAGTTATGCGGCTTATGGTGAGATAACCACTCGTATGGAAAATTACGAAGCGTTAAAACCATTAATGGCGAAGTTTCGAGAGTATTTAAAAGCCAACTACCCAGAAATCAATTACAAGCTCAAACAGATTGAGTTAGGCCCTGGTGGTGGTGCAAAAATTGAAGCTCGCATTATTGGCTCAGATCCAACCGTCCTTCGTACGATAGCCGCTCAGGTCAAGGACATCATGTACGCCGACCCTCAGGCAACAAATATCAGGCATGATTGGCGTGAACGAACCCAAGTTCTTGAACCTCAGTTTAACGAGAGTCAGGCACGTCGCTATGGCATTACCAAATCAGATGTCGATGACTTCTTGTCCATGTCATTCTCTGGAATGACGATAGGCCTTTACCGAGACGGCACGACGCTCATGCCTATCGTGGCTCGTTTACCTGAAGATGAACGTATTGATATTCGTAACATTGAAGGCATGAAAATATGGAGTCCAGCACAGAGTGAGTTTATCCCACTTCAACAAGTCACAATGGGTTACGACATGCGTTGGGAGGATCCTATCATCGTACGTAAGAACCGTAAGCGTATGCTCACTGTGATGGCAGACCCTGATATTCTAGGTGAAGAAACCGCATCGACATTGCAAAAACGCTTACAGCCCCAAATCGAAGCGATTCAATTACCACCAGGTTATTCCTTAGAGTGGGGTGGTGAATACGAATCTTCAGGTGATGCTCAAGAGTCACTGTTTACTACTATGCCAATGGGGTACTTGTTCATGTTCTTGATCACTGTATTCCTATTTAACTCTATCAAAGAGCCACTCATTGTTTGGCTTACCGTACCGCTGGCGTTAATTGGCGTCACCACTGGTTTGTTGGCACTCAACACGCCGTTTGGTTTTATGGCATTGCTCGGCTTCTTAAGTTTATCGGGAATGGTGCTCAAAAATGGCATCGTATTACTGGACCAAATTGAAATTGAAATGAAGTCCGGTAAAGAGGCTTATGACGCGGTCGTTGATGCTGCGGTAAGTCGCGTCCGTCCCGTTTGTATGGCTGCTATCACGACGATCCTTGGTATGATCCCACTGTTGCCAGATATTTTCTTCAAACCAATGGCGGTTACGATTATGTTTGGTTTGGGTTTTGCGACAGTCCTGACACTGATTGTCGTGCCAGTGTTGTATCGTTTGTTCCATAAAGTGGCAGTACCGAAACAGGCTTAGTGCTACTGATATAACGATGAAAAATATCGCGCCTCTAGCTCATCAGTTAGAGGCGCTTTTTAAGGAAGAATAATGACAGAACAAAAAACGTGTGCGTGGGCGATGAATCACCCATTAGAGCGCGAATATCATGATTCCGAATGGGGCGTGCCAGTATATGACGACCAAGTCCTGTTTGAATTTATTACTTTGGAAGGTGCGCAAGCTGGTCTTAGTTGGATCACCATCCTTAAAAAGCGCGAAGGTTACAGAGAAGCGTTCGAGAATTACGATCTAGATGCGTTGGAACAAAGAAATGAAGAACGCGCTGAATACATCGTGGAAAACTTCGATGTTGTAAGGCATCGCGGAAAGATTAACTCGGTTTTCAGTAATGCCAAAGCGGCCAAAGCGTTAATTGCTGAATACGGAAGTTTATCAGACGCGTTGTGGCAGTTCGTGGACGGCGAACCAATCATTAATCAATGGCAACATATGAGTGACGTGCCAGTTTCGACAGAGCAATCCAAAGCCATGAGTAAATTCCTAAAAAAGAAAGGCTTCAAGTTTGTCGGTGAATCCATCTGTTATGCTTTCATGCAAGCCGTCGGCATGGTGGATGACCATATCGTTGGATGTCCTAAAAAGCAGAATAAGTAACGTTTGGCTATTAAGCTAATGTTGTTAGTTCTGGCTATCATGAATACGTTCCAAAGCTTCGATTCGACGCCATTGAGTGGCATCGAAGCTTTGTTTTCTTAAAGCAATGATTTCTGCCTGTTTTTCGTCTTGCCCTAGAAAATCTCTATTCAGAATATTTTGACGCTGCTTTAAGTAAGTGGCGAGTTGAGTCTCAAATGATTCTCTTTGCTCATCAAGTTTTTGCAGCCTCTGCGCTCCGGCATCTCCTACCAGAGCAACACGGGCGATGTACTTGTCTTGTGAATCAAGCTGAGAAGCTTGCTCGAGCTGCTTTGCTAATGCGTTATTGCGTTCACTTTCTCGTATGTAATCCGGTTGTTCTGATAACGCTTGATTGAGAAGGTGCTCTTGACTCTCGATATCCGATGCCTGTGTTTTAATCGTCAGCTTTTCTAAAGCAAGTTGGCGAAGTCGGTTTTCTTCGTCAAACAATTGGGTTATCTGCGCCTCGCTAAAGTATTGAAGCTGTAAGTTCAGTATTGCTTCATTCAGCATGGTTAACTGTTCAAGCGTTAGGTGATTGTGCTCAAAAGGCTCTAATGCAGAGAGTGCTTGCTTGTAGGAAAGGTAGGTTTGAAAAAGTTTGGCATCAATATTCAGAGTTTGCTTTGCTAAAGTGTCATCATTGACTTCCGCTTTGATCGTATCGAGATCTTCTTCGCCCAGCCGGCTAAGAGAATATTCGAAGAAATCTTTTGGGGAAGAGACATCGGCGGCTATATCTTGCTGAGATGGCGAATGGTTAGAGGTTATCTCTTGTTGTTTGTCGCTTTGCAACAGAGAAAGCGCTCCCACGCCAAATATCGAGAGCAGGATAAAAGTGGTGAGAGCGACTTTCTTCATTGTGATGACCTCTTATAAACCTTGAAGTTTGAGACGATTTGCATGTTGGCGATAAAGCGTGACTGGATCGGTTTCAAAAAGATGATGAATACCGAGTAGACCGTTAATTTCATCCAAATGGTTCATTTGATAATCATCACGTATGACTTTGCCTAAATGTGTGCTGCACGCACCAACTAAGCCATCATTCGGCCCATCAAAGGCTAAGCCAAGTACCATCATGGCAGCGTCAGTCGGATCGAAAACGTTTGTAAAAGTGGATGATCCGGTCCATGAGTAGTAATAAACGCCATTTGAAGCTAGCAAGTCGCCATTACCACATTCACTGGTAGGGACTCCCTCTGGGTAGTGCTGGTTAAACGCCAATGATCCTTCCGTGGTCAAGGCTGCTAATGAGGCTAAAGGGTCTTGGTCGAGATCAGAACCACCTGATAGAAGATTAATAAGAGTGGTTAAACCTTGCGCCAGTTTTACCGCGAGCTGCTCACTTCCCGAACCCTCAGATACGGTGCCACGAACTAAATCGGCTACTTTAGACCCTTTATTAACGCCTCCTATACTCGTAACTGATGCGACTAGGTCAGGACGGACAGAGGCAACATAGCGCGTTGTTGGACCACCATGACTGTGACCAATGAGATTGACTTTCTCTGCGCCTGTAGCTGCAAGTAAGGTTTCTACTTGAGCAAGCAGTTGCTCCCCTCGAACTTCGCTGCTATTGGTCGCGGATACCTGTGCAACATAAACTTTAGCACCATCTTTTGTTAAGGAATGTGGTATTCCGAAAAAGTAATCAACGCCTGCCAGGGTATCAAAACCAAACAAACCGTGAACCAAGACAATCGGATACTTGGTTTGGGTATAACCTGTCGCAGCGTATACGGAGGTTATTGGGACGGTAACTAAGGTAAAAAGCATTAGCGCTATAAATTTGAGTTTCAAAACTATCTCCTTGTGGTATGACCTCTTATGAATGATAAAAAGTAGGAGAGAAACTCTAAATTTGAAAAGCCTATTTATGGCACATTATTTCATTCTGTGACTGCTCAATTGAAAAACAACACAAATGATTAACATTAATTAATGGTTCGGGCGAATGTTAGTTAATTCTAATTAAGTCAGAGGGTTATAAAAACGCCCCGCAATGCAGGGCGATTCAATCATTGTTATAGGGAGGCTTCTTTTTCAAGCATTAAGGCATTATAACGCGCAAAACCAGCCTCTAAATCAGCGATCAAGTCATTTACGTCTTCTAAGCCAATATGAATACGAACCAAAGTACCTTCAAAGTGTGGGTGAGCTACGGTTCTCAGGCTGTTAAAGCTCTTAGGTTCGTTAGCTAGAATGAGGCTTTCATAACCGCCCCAAGAGTAACCCATACTGAAGTGTTTCATACCATCAAGCAGAGCCGTCGTCGCTTTTGGATAAGACGTTTTGAGAACAAATGAAAACAAGCCGTTTCCACCTGTGAAGTCTCGTTTGAAAAACTCATGGCCAGGGCTTGTTTCTAAAGCTGGATGGCGGACATGATCAACTTCTGGGCGAGAAGCGAGCCACTGAGCGACTTTTAAACTGCTTTCTGCGTGCTGTCTTAGGCGAACATCCAACGTGCGAATACCTCGAAGACCTAGGTATGCGTCGTCAGGAGAAACGCACTGACCCATCAGGTAGCTTTGTTCACGAAGCTGATCCCAATACTTTTCAGAAGCCACAGCAGTACCTAGCATGACATCTGAATGTCCAACAATATACTTAGTTGCCGCTTGAATGGAAATGTCTACGCCATGCTCGAAAGGAGAGAAGTTCACGCCTGCTCCCCATGTGTTGTCAAGCATCACGATGATATCTTGCTCGTGGGCAATGCGCGCTAATGTAGGTACATCTTGGACTTCCATGGTTATTGAACCAGGAGACTCCAAGAAAAGGACTTTGGTATTCGGCTGAATCAAGTCTCGGATACCTTCACCGATCATTGGGTCATAATAGGTGGTTTCGATGCCCATTTTCTTCATTATGGTGTTACAAAAGTCACGAGTTGGTTCGTAACAAGTGTCCACCATTAGAATGTGATCGCCAGTTTCAACGAAAGAGAGGATGGCGTTTGAAATTGCTGCCGTTCCACAAGGGTAAAGCGCGCAACCAGCTCCACCTTCAATCTCAACCATTGCGTCTTGGAAAGCAAAGTGCGTGTTGGTGCCTCGGCGACCATAAAACAACGTTTTGTTTGCACGATTAATGGTGGCTTGGTTCTTTTCTGCAACGGTATTGAATACCACAGTTGAAGCGCGTTGAACGGGTGGGTTTACAACACCATTTGTCCACTTTTTATCGCGGCCAGCGGTAATGAGTTTGGTTTTTTTTCCCTCTGACATAAAAGTTCCCTGTCTTAAATATTGCGGTTTTGAATATTTAAAACATGGACGACGTAGGTTATGCAAGGGAAAAGTCGACTATCAGCCAATAACAGCCAAGATGAACAGGTAATGATGTCGAGAGGTATCGTGTAGATAGGGAGCTAAAAGAACAAACCTCCAGCAGGATGCATGTAGCGCTGGAGGTTTTTTAGTCGGTGTATTTGAGGTATTAGAGGAGTGGGTTGAAGAGATAGAACACTCGCTCTAAGAACCGAGAAAATAGGCTCCTTTTCTCCCACTCTTCCAATACAACAGTGTGAGATTGCTTAATATAGCTATCTTGTAACCAAGACATTTGCTTGGTGAACTCTTCGTCATCAACGGCGAGGGTCACTTCGAAGTTCAGCCACAAGCTGCGCATATCCATGTTTACGGTGCCAACTAAACAGAATTGGTCGTCAATTACGACAGATTTTGTATGCAGCAAACCACCATAAAACTCATAAATCTTGACCCCTGCACTCAAGAGCTCACTATAAAAAGCGCGTGAAGCCCATTGCACCATCATAGAGTCATTTTTATGGGGAATAATGAGTTCAACGTTAATGCCTCGTTGTGCTGTCATCTTTAACGTTTCGAGTAAATCAGCATTGGGCACGAAATATGGTGTTGTGATTCGTACCGAGCGATTGGCTTGGTTTATTGCCAATGTTAATACTTGATAGATCAGATATTCCGGCATACCTGGGCCAGAAGGCACAACCTGAATAGGGTGTTGGAATTCACTCTCATCGATCTTGCATTCAGGTAGTCTTGGTAAATGACGTTCGCCAGTTTCGACTTCCCAATCCCAACAGTGGATGGCACTCAATACGTTTACCGTTGGTCCTGTAATGCGAACCATGATATCCACCCAATGCCCAACGCCACTATTTTGCTTGAAGTAAGCCGGGTCAACCAAGTTCATTGAACCTGTATAAGCAATTTCATCATCAATTACGATGATCTTGCGATGTTGGCGAAGATCAAGACGACGTAAGAAAATACGCCACATCTTCACTTCTAGCGCTTGAATAACTTCAATTCCAGCATCCTGCATCATTCGATACCAAGGACTTCTGAAAAAACGTGGACTACCTGCTGAATCGAGCAATAGTTTGACATCTACGCCGCGTTTAGCCGCTTGAATAAGCGCAGAAGCGACAGAGTCAGCCAAACCACCCGGATGCCAAATGTAGAATACCATTCGAATACTGCTCTGCGCGTTTTCGATGTCTTCAATAATGGAATGCAAAATCTCATTAGGTGACTGTTGCAGCGACAATGTATTACCGCTCAATGCGGGAAGACCAAGGCGGTTGTTACAAAGTTCATCAATTCGGTAGATGTGCCTTCCCATCGTTTCTGGGTTGTGCGCGTTACAGTCGTTAAGCTGACTGAACCACTTCTCGAATGGTGTAAACATCTCTTTCGCACGTTCGGCTCGCTTTCTGCCTAAGTTCAGTTCACCGAAGAGGAAATAACATGCGACACCCAGAACGGGAAGGATATAAATGATCATTAGCCAAGCTAAAGACACGCTCACTGCACGGCGCTTTAAAACGACACGAATGGTCACACCTGCGACCAGTAACCAATATAGCCCGATGCCAGCTAAAGTAAGAAAGTGATAAAACTTGTCCATATACGCTCAGAGTAATATGCCCTTCTAGGATATTAAGCATAAAAGTGGGTTGGGGGAATAGATTTCCCATTTAGACGTGGGATTGACCTTATATGAGGAACGAGTTTCATAACAGCTGATTCTGTTATTTTAATGTGAAAAATAAGGTCATTCTTTAACTTTTGAACAAAAAAGCAGCATTTAACCTGCGTAACTCGACACTTGTGCGATAAATGTACTTTTTTGGGGTTCCAATTTTAAAGGGGAGCTGCTTTACTTTCTAGATATAGTGCGTCGAACGCTTATTTTATAAGTGTACAATAATTTTTACATAAACTTTTTAGACGCCTATCTCTATGCATACACAACAAACTAATTTTGGAGAAAAAGCGTGGCTACAACTAATACAGCAGCACCACGTGATACGTGGGGGTCTAAACTAGGCTTCGTAATGGCAGCAGCGGGTTCCGCTGTCGGTTTAGGCAATATATGGAAATTCCCTTACACAGCAGGTGAGAGTGGCGGCGGTGCATTCGTTGCTATCTATCTTATCTTTGTAATTTTTATCGGCTTTAGCGTGATGCTGACAGAGTTCGCTATTGGTCGTAAGACAGGTCTTTCTGCCGTAGGTGCATTCAAAACAACTGACCGACGCTGGACGTTCACTGGCGTTATGGGAGTTTTCAGTGGTCTTTTGATCATGGGCTTCTACCCTGTGGTTGGTGGTTGGGCATTGGCCTACATCTTTAAAGTGGGCGGTGGTCTACTCAGCGCGCCAGAAGCAATTGGCGACAGTTTTGGCGGTTTCATCTCAGATCCGATTCAACCTTTAATGTGGATGGGTGTTTACCTGTTCCTTAACGTCATGATCGTGATGAAAGGGATTTCGGGTGGTATTGAGAAAGCCGGTAAGGTTCTGATGCCGCTTCTGTTCTTAATCCTAATCGTTGTTTCTGTTAAGGGCTTAATGCTGCCAGGTGCAATGGCTGGCCTTGAGTTCTTATTCATGCCGGACTTTTCTAAAGTCGACAGCAACGTGGTTCTTGCTGCACTAGGACAGGCGTTCTTCTCACTTAGCTTAGGTATGGGTTGTATGATGACGTACGGTTCTTACCTGAAGAAGAAAGAGAACCTAGTTCAAACAACCGGTATGGTTACAGCGATGGATACTGGTGTCGCGATTCTTGCTGGTGTTGCTATGTTCCCAGCAATGTTTGCCTTTGGCATGGAGCCTGCGGCAGGCCCTGGTCTTGTATTCGTTGTCGTTCCTCAGCTATTTGCTGAAATGGGCGGAGTGATTGGGTTGCTATTCGCGTTGCTATTTTTCATCGGTTTGACGGTGGCGGCATTAACTTCTTCAGTATCACTATTGGAAGTTGTCGTGTCTTACCTAATCGACGAGAAAGGCATGAAGCGCTCTAACGCAGTTCTGTCTGCAAGCGCAGTTATGGCGGCATTATGTATTTTTGCGTCACTATCGTTAGGTGGAATGGGACCAACGCTGTTTGGTACCGGTGCCTTTGATATCTTCGACTTGCTAACGGACAAAATCTTCTTAGCGGTTGGTGGTATGTTGGTTTGTATCTTTGCTGGATGGCGCCTAAGCCGTGCTGAGCTAGAAAAAGAGATCACTAATGACGGCGAAGTATCCTTCCCGCTATTTGGATTGTGGTACAACCTAGTTAAATACCTGATTCCTGTTGCGATTGCTATTGTTGCCTTCATGGGGATTAAGTCTGGCTTTGACAGTGGCAAAGGTGAAATCATGCTGCTGGGTATCGCAATCATTGGTCTTGCTGGCATTTTCTCTAAGAAGCTTTAGCAAAGACCTTAGGGCAAGCCTCGATAGCTTTGTCCGGTAACTTATGTATACTGCTGGCTCCAAACGTGGAGCCAGTTTTTTATGTTCGATATTCTACATACCCATCCCGATTTTCTGATCATCAATAAGCATCCCAACGTCTCTGTTCATAGAGACGATGGCGACACAATGCTGCTGCAAGAAGTGGCTAAGCAGAGTGGTGATCAGCAGCTCTATCTTATCCATCGCTTGGATAAAATGACATCGGGTATTCTGCTCCTCGGACGTAACGCCAAAGCGGCCAGTGCGTTATCGCAAGCCTTCGCTGACCGCCAAGTAGAAAAGTTCTACCTAGCGATTGGCTCTAAAAAGCCGAAAAAGAAACAAGGTTTGGTCGTTGGTGATATGGAGCGTTCGCGCCGTTCATCATGGAAGCTGGTCAACAGCAAAAATAACCCAGCCGTTACCCAGTTTTTCTCTCTTGCGGCAGAGCCCGGAGAGCGTTTATTTTTATGTAAGCCGCACACTGGTAAAACGCATCAAATCCGCGTGGCATTAAAATCGGTTGGCTCAGGTATTGTTGGCGACCCGATTTACAATGCAGGCAATGAGGCTGATCGCGGTTATCTGCATGCATTTTCACTTTGCTTCCAATACCGAGATGAGCAATATCGCTTTGTTTGCGATCCACGAGAATACAAAGTGCTTGGTAACAAATGGCACAGTGAAATCGTCTCTCAGGGTTTGGATACTTGGCTTTCCCCCTGGGAACTGAACTGGCCTACGATCAAATAACCGTCACAAAGAAAACTAATAAGAGAACTCGATGCAAGCATCACAACTTTCGCTGTTTTTTCAGCATCTAGAAACCGAGCTCGCGCAAGCTCCGAATGAAATTCGTCGACTGTTTCACGGTCGTGGCCGTCGTTTTGAAGGTCTAGAGCAAATCACCTGTGACTGGTTACAAGGTCAGTTGATCATCAACTTGTTTAAAGAAGTCGACGACGCGTTTCTCGCTGAGCTGAAAAGCGGCCTCAATGCGTTGGCACAATCACAACTGTGGGCAAATAAGCAAGGCCGCACTATGGTTCTTCAGCACCGTTATGCCGATGGTGCGCCTTCAGAAGTGCTTGTCGGTGAATTAGACGCTCGCCCTGTCGTTGAAGAAAGCGGTTTGAAATACCAATTGGATATTGGCCGCAACCAAAACTTCGGTCTGTTTTTGGACATGCGCTACGGTCGTGATTGGGTACGCGAAAATGCGAAGCATAAGAACGTGCTTAACTTGTTTGCTTACACGTGTGGCTTTTCTGTCGCTGCCATTGCCGGTGGCGCAGATAAAGTGGTTAACGTCGACATGGCGAAAGCGTCGCTGTCTAAAGGTCGTGAGAACCACAAGCTAAATGGTCATAACATCAACCAGGTAAGCTTTATGGGGCACGATATCTTTAAATCTTGGGGTAAGATTAAGAAATCTGGTCAGTATGATTTGATCATTATCGATCCGCCTTCATTCCAGAAAGGCAGCTTTGCGCTGACTAAAGACTACAAAAAGATTCTACGTCGATTGCCGGATTTGTTGGCAGAAGGCGGTCAAGTGATGGCATGTGTGAACTCACCATCTGTGACAAGCGACTTCTTGATTGAAAGCATGAAAGAAGAAGCGCCAGAGTTGACATTCCGTGAGCGTCTGGATAACCCACCAGAGTTTATGGACGTAGACAGCGAAGCAGCATTGAAAGTGTTGCTGTTTAGCGAGAAGCAATGACGACGAAACGAAAGTTGTACCTATCTATAATACCAGCCGTTTGAGTAAGGCTGGCATCTCCGCGATACCCCGTCAATCTGAATAGCGAGACGCGAGTGTGATTCAGAGTCTATTATCAGAGTGAGTTATTCCTAACACGCTGATATTAGATTCCTGATCTCGCCTAGGCTCGTCGGAATGACGGGAAACAATAAAAGTTCGATACCAGCAGCATTAACCGATCTGCACTTCAAGATCCGCTTCGATGATTGATGAGCAGGCGAGCACATAGCCTTGTTCAATTTCTTCTGGCGTCAATGTTTCTAGGCTAGTGGAAGAGACGTTGCCTTTACGAACCTTGCATTTGCACGAGCCACAAATCCCGCTTCGACAAGCGACGATTAATGGTAAACCTGCGCCTTCGAGCACATCGGCCAGTACCTGACCTTTTTGAGCATCGATGCTTTGAGCAAAATCAGGAACAGAAACGTTAACCGTCTCATCGGAGACCGATGATTCTGCGCCAGTCGCTGGCGTAAAACTCTCTTGGTAGAAGTTCGTCATGTCAAAACCAAGGTCATTCAAATAGCCGTGAACATCTTGCATAAACTGGCTTGGACCACACAGGTAAACGGTGCGCTGTTTGAAATCAGGAGCAAGCTCTTTAAGCCAGTCGGCATTCAAACGACCTTGTGGATGCGATGTTCCTTCGCGGTTTTTCAGCAACAACTTTAAATTGAAGTTGGGATACACAGCGTCTAACGTTTCTAGCTGATCGTAGTAAATCGTCTCTTCTGGGCTGCGTGCAATATGAAGAAATGCGATGTCCACATCGTTGTCGTTTTCATCTTGATTACTCAGCCAGTGCTTTGCCATCGAAAATACGGGCGTGACGCCGCAACCTGCACTGATAAGCAAGGCTTTTGTTTCGCCATCACGTAACACGGGTGGATGGTCGATGCAGTTAAATTCGCCTGCTGGTGGTAATGCTTGAACAGTATCACCGAGCAGCAGCGAGTCAACGATGTAGTTCGATACTTTACCGCCAGATACTCGTTTGATGGTGAGTTGAAGGTGATCGTCTTCATTGATCGAGCTGATTGAATAGGCACGAAACTCCATTTTTCCATCAATTTCGACGCCCAAGTTAATAAACTGGCCAGGCTTAAACTGAAACAGAAGTGATTCGGTTAGTTCGGCCAATTTTATGCTGACGGTGTCGTGTGTTTCGAAGTATTTGTCGATGCAACGGAGTGTGACGGGTTGGTTACCTTGCCATTCAAAAAACATAACAATCTCTTTGGTTGTGGCTATTTTTGGTTCGAAATAGATAGCGCCTCCGCGTAAGGAGGCGCGTAACAAGCAAGTTTATTAAGCTGCTAGGATGGCTTTTAGATCATCCTGAACATTGCCAATACTGCGCATATCGAACTTCTCTTGGATGATGGCGATTAGGTTTGGCGTTAGGAATGCCGGTGCAGAAGGGCCTGTGTAAATGCCTTTCACGCCCAATGCAAATAGCGTTAGCAAGATAACGATCGCTTTTTGCTCGAACCAAGAAAGCACAAGCGTGAGTGGCAGTTCATTGATGTCACAGTCAAACTCTTTCGCCAGTGCAAGTGCAAGCTGGATTGCAGAGTAAGCATCGTTACATTGGCCCACATCCAATAGGCGAGGAATGCCGTTGATATCGCCAAACGTATTCTTGTTGAAGCGGAACTTACCACACGCCAAGGTCAGGATTAGCGTGTCTTCTGGTGCTTCAGCCGTAAAATCGGTGTAGTAGCTACGTTCCGCTTTATCGCCGTCACAACCGCCGACTAGGAAGAAGTGCTTGATGTTGCCTTGCTTCACTTGGTCGATAACCGCAGGGGCGGCGTTCATCAGTGCATTTCGACCAAAACCAACCGTGATGTGGTGTTCGATTTCATCGTGTTGGAAACCATCTTGCGCTAGAGCACATTCAATCACTTGGCTAAAATCATCGCCTTCGATGTGAGCCACACCAGGCCAGCCAACAATACTACGAGTGAATAAACGGTCTGCGTATTGACCCACATTTGGATTCAACAAGCAGTTTGACGTCATTACGATTGCGCCAGGGAAGTTTGCGAATTCTTTCTGCTGGTTTTGCCATGCGCTGCCGTAGTTACCGACAAGATGAGAGTATTTCTTCAGCTCAGGGTAGCCGTGTGCAGGCAGCATTTCACCATTGGTGTAAACGTTAATGCCTTTGCCTTCGGTCTGTTGCAGGATTTTTTCTAGGTCATGCAAATCATGGCCAGAAACAAGAATACATTTACCTTTTACTGGCTTGACGTTCACCGTGGTTGGTTCTGGATGGCCGAAGGTCGTTGTTTCACCTTGGTCGAGCATTTCCATCACTTTGTAGTTCATCAGGCCAATGCGCATTGAGCAATCAAGTAGTTCGCCAAGATCTTCAGGGTCTGTGCCCAACCACGCCATGATTTCATGGTATTCGGCATAGATATCGTTGTTGGTTTGCTCAAGAACACGTGCGTGCTCCATGTACGCGGCTGCACCTTTAAGTCCGTATAGGCAAAGTAGGCGTAGGCCAATAACATCTTCATGTACTTGGTCTTTACCACGGTTAACCGCGACTTGAGGAGCAAAAGCTAAGATCGCTTCTGCGCTGTTTGGTAGCTCGAAGTTGGCAACGGCAGGAATGTCAGTAAGGTTGGTGTTTGACAAAGTTGCAGCAGACATTACTTGCTCTTTTAGCAATGCTTTGTACGTTGCCGCTTGAGAAGTTAGCTCTAGGACACGTTCAGGGTCAAAGTTTACGTTCGTCAATGTAGAGAAAAATGCCTTTGGTGCCCATTGGTTGATTTCATCGTTAATGATGTTGAATTCAAGTGCTTTTGATGCCCAAAAAGAAACCCCTTGCAGTGTGTAAACCAACACGTCTTGAAGGTCAGATACTTCAGAAGTTTTACCACACATACCTTGTGCAAAAGAACAACCTTTAACAGCAGGGGTTTGAATTGTCTGTTCACATTGAATACAGAACATATTGGGTTCTCCAGTGATTGTTTTAATAGTCGTGATGTTGACCACTAGAGAGCAGAATGTGTGCCAATTATTATCTTGTTGATTTATATTGAATTTTATCAGATTTAGGAGAGTGGTTGATGTAATTAAGACAACGGGGTTGATGTCTTAATCACATCGACTTCTTGTGGTCGGTTATTTATTGATCCCGAGCTTTTTACCCATCCGATATAAGTTCCCGCGATCCATTTGTAAAAACTCCGCTGCTTTTGCCCAAACGCCACCAGTTTGGCTCAAAGCATGTTCAATTAAATCACGTTGATAGCTTTCTATTAGCTCTCGCATTGGTTGGCTTTCTTTAGGCAGATAATGCGATGTGTTTTTTACATCATCGAGAGCCAGTGAGGTGTCAAAATGGTTAAGCATGATCGTGCTTGCACCTTGTTGAATAGCGTGTAAAGCCGCGCGAGTTAAAGTGTGTTCGAGCTCGCGTACGTTTCCGTACCAAGGTAAAGACTCCAGTTGAGTCAACACTTTAGGGTGAACGTGAAGATTGGGCGCATTAAATTGTTGGCGTACCTTTTCTAACAGATATCCGGCTAAAACGGGAATATCACCGTCACGGGCACGAAGTGGGGGAACTTGGATTGGGAATACGTTTAAACGGTGGAAAAGGTCTGCTCGAAACGTGCCAGCTTCGACCTCTTTTTCTAATTGTCGATTGGTCGCGGCGATGATGCGCACATTGACCATCAAATGCTGATCGCTACCCACACGTTGCAGCTCGCCTTGCTGAATTACGCGCAGCAATTTTGCTTGCAAAATCATAGGCAGTTCGCCCACTTCATCAAGGAAAATCGTTCCACCGTCTGCCAGTTCAAACTTACCGGCACGGTGGCTATTAGCACCTGTAAATGCGCCTTTGACATGGCCAAACAGTTCACTCTCAGCCAGACCTTCAGGCAGGGCCGCACAGTTGACGTAAATCATCGGCTTATCGCTACGATGAGATTGCGCGTGTACCGAGTGCGCGACCAGTTCTTTACCAGTACCGGTCTCTCCTGTGATAAGTACTGCGTAATCTGATTGAGCAACAGTCGCAATGTTGTTTCGTAACTGGTTGATCTGTGGACTCAAACCCACCATTTCGCCATGTTGAGAACGGGCTTGCTGGATAAGGGTTTGAGTGACGCTTTTTTGCTTCTGGTTTTGCGCTTTGAGCGCTTTTAACTGAGCAATGTTACGCAATGTCGCAGCGGTCAAAGCCGCAAAGGTTTCGATAGCGACAGGATCGATGCCATCAAACGCGCCCACCGTTAGTGCATCCATCGTTAGTGCGCCAACAAGTTGGCCTTCGACATACAAGCTAAAGCCCATGCAATCGTGAACATCAATGCATTGGTCTTCAGTTAATAGTGTGCCGTCGAAAGGATCCGGCAGTGAACAATCGGCATCGAAACGCACCGGTTCACGGCTATGAATAATGGCATCTAAGCGAGGGTGCGCCTTGGGGAAATAGCGACGACCTAAGACCGAGCTGGATAAGCCTTTTACCGCGACAGGAGTTAGAAAACCATCCTCATCGAAGATAAACAGGCAGCTCGCATCACATGGGAATACTTGCGCGACCCCATCAATGAGATTTTGATATTGCTGCTCGTGAGAGCGATTTGAGCTGAGGTTTAGCGCGATATTAAGGAGTACGTGGTCAACAGTCGGAGTCATAACAAGCCCAAAGTTATCTGGAATGGGCTCATGCTAGCAACTTGATGTCATTTGAACATCGAAAGGTGTGGGAGATTGATGTTCCATTGACGACGATCAAGTTTGATACGAAAAGAAACGCGCAAGTTAACAAGCCAGTGATGTAAGCTTGCGCGGGTTAGGTGTTTGAATTAAAGCAGGCCAAAGGTTTGGTTCGTCCGAATTAACGAGGAACGACTCTGGCGTCATTACCAGAAACATTGATTTGGACCGCTTGGCCTGGTTGGAAAATCATGTTTGGATTTGCTTCTTGAACAATAGAGATAATCTTTCCGTCCTCTAAACGAATGGTCAGATTCACGCCATTTCTTTTCGCGGTTGCTTCAGCCGCTTTGCTGCCTGCATAGCCACCCAATAGACCACCACCAATGGCAGCGATATCCGAGCCAGAACCGCCCCCAACTTTTGAGCCTAAGATCCCGCCCACGGCAGCACCAGCGATGGTGCCAATGGCATTGGATTGGGTAGAGGCATCAATGGTTACGGGTTCTACTTTTTCTACTGTGCCGTAGTAAACCTGCTGAACTTTGCGAGTGTCGGATGAGCCGTATGCATCTCCGTACGGGTTAGGTGAGCTACAGCCGCCAAGCACGAGCGCACAAGTAATGGTGAGCAACATGCCTAAATTGATCTGTTTTTTCATATAGCCTCCGAATGGTTTCTTCATTCAAAGAGTATATACCCCAATTTAACCTGCGTTTTGGTGCTTTATAAAACAGTGGCTTAGCGGCCTGTCCCTTAAGGAAACGCGATTGTCTAAGCAGTATTAATGATCGTTAAGCGTATGAAACCCTGAATAAATACGTGTAAAAGTGGTAAACCAGCATGCCGCGCCAAAGATATACGCGATGACGGCAAAGTGTTGCGGTAGCAAACAAAATAAAACCAAACAGCCAATGGTTTCTGTACCTTCGGTTAAGCCGCTCATGTAGTAAAGCGATTTGTTTTTATATACCGGATTATCGATGCCTTGTTTTCCTGCCATGATGGCAAAAGCTAAAAAGCTACTACCAGTGCCGATGAAGGAAAAAATCAAAAATGCGCCTGCAACGGCATTGTGCTCTGGGTTGGCAAGCACAAAGCCAAAAGGAATCAACGAATAGAACAAAAAATCTAAGCTGATATCAAGAAAACCACCCGCATCGGTAATGCCTTGAATCCTTGCCAGTGCACCGTCTAACCCATCACAGATTCTGTTCAGCAAAATAAACAGCAACGCCAACAAGTACTGTTCGGCGATCAAAGCAGGCAGGGCAAAACAGCCAAGCACAAAACCAAATACTGTCGTCTGATTTGCGGTGATGCCACATTTATCGATATATGTCGCACTGAGTGCCAGCGGTTTGCGGATGAGCTTTATACTCAGGCTATCAAGCATGATTTGTCTCCCACGGCCAGTTTAGGCAGCGGCTGCCATCAGGAATATCGTCTTCATCGTGCGTTACCATCAAAGTAGGGATGTTCGCTTGCTGCAATTGTTCGACCACCCAATTGCGAAATTGTACACGCAGGTCTTTATCCAGCTTGCTATAGGGCTCATCAAGTAGCGCAACTTTCGGCTTTGCTAGCAGCATACGAGTCAATGAAATACGGGCGCGTTGCCCTCCCGAAATTTGGTCAGGAAAGGACTCTGCTAGTTTGGTCAATGAAATGTTCTTCAGCGCTTGCATAGCGTGAGCTTTACGCTCTTCACCTTTGATTGAGTTTGGTAGCGCGAAGGCAAGGTTCTCCCACACCGTTAAATGAGGGAAGAGCAAATCTTCTTGGAATAGAATACCGACCTGACGCTTATGGGCAGGGAGGGCATCCAACTTTTCGTTATCAAGCGTAATGGATCCAGAGTAGTTGAACTCGGCGGATAGGTGCCCGGCAATGGCATCCAACAAAGTGGATTTACCACAACCACTTGGTCCCATCAGAGTAACAATTTCACCTTTCTCTACAGTCATGTTGAACGCTGAAAAAAGCGTGTCGCCATTGGCTTTACGGATGGCGAGGTTTTCGAGACAAAGACTCATTCAGTAGTAAACCTTTTATAGACAAGCGGCGATACTTCATGTGTAAGCGGCTTAGTAGTATCGCAAAAGAGAAGAACAAGAACGGCAAGAGTGCTTGCCAAATGGCGTAAATCGCGGTGACACGTCGGTCAAAACCACTGGATAGCGCAACGGCTTCGGTTGTGATGGTGCTAATGCGCCCAGCCCCTAGCACCAATGTCGGCAGGTATTGCGCCAGACTTACGCTAATACCGATAGCCCATGCGAATGCAATCGCAGGCAGGAGGATTGGTAGTTTCACTTTTAACCAAGCTTGCATCGGTGATTTACCCAAGCTGAGAGCGACACGAGTTAACCCATTGTCGAAGCTGCGCCACGGACCGTCTAGCGAGAGGTAAATAAATGGGAACGCAAAGAATACATGCGCCCAGCATACCCAAAAGAAATACGCGTTACTGTTTAAGTACAGTGTTACCACTTGCATACCGAATAGCACGGATAGCTGAGGAATCAGCATCGGGATGGCGATGATGTAACCGGGCACCTGCCAGCGATAACGGAGATGATACTCATGTGCTATTAAAGCAAGAACTAGCGCGACAGTCGCGCTGATTAGGGCGATTGACATACTTTGTTCTAGAGTCCCTAGAATACTGTGCCATTCGTATTCCCAAAAACGCAGGCTGTAACGGCTTGGGAGCAAATCTGGAAAGCGCCAACGTTGGGCAAAGCTCCACAGCACCATGAGTGGAATCATTAGAAGTGCAAGTAGAGCAATCAGTGAAAATAGGGTTTTACCGGGTAAACGAAACCCGTTTCGACCAGAGTACTGCCAGCGTTTGAAGCCTTTGGTAATACACCATTCCATTAAGCGTGCAAATCCAATCAAAACGCTAGCGATCGCAAACAGTATTACTGCGCCAGCGGCAGCTCTTGGTAGGAGCGATAAATCTGGATCGTTAAACCATTGCCATACCAAAACCGCGAACGTCGGTGGGTTGGTAGGGCCAATAATCAGGGCGACATCGACAACGGACAAACTGTAAGCCAATACCGCCAGCATTGGGAAACGAAGTTTTGCTAACCATTGCGGAAATACGCATTTCCACCACGTTTGCGCGGAACTGTAGCCCATCGAGTGACTGACTTTTTCAACCTTATCGACTTTCAATTGCTGAAGGATCGGAATACTCATCAACAATAAAAACGGCACTTCTTTAATCGCAAGCATGATGACCAAACCGAGTGCATGTGGGTCTTTAATCAGCAATGCTAAGTCATTCACCGTTTGTGCATTCGGGTCGTAACCAAACAGTTGGTTGAGAACACGAACGCCCATACCAGTTGGGGCAAACAAGAACGCAAAGCCAATTGCAAACGCGACGTGCGGCATAGCGAGAAGTGGGGAAAGGCTAACTTCAATTTTTCGCCAAAACTTGCTGCCCCAAGACGCCTGTAGAATGGCAAACGTGATGAAGCAAGCCAAGTAGCTACTGAAAATGGCGGAGTAGAAAGTAAGCCCGATGGATGTCCAAACACCTTCCCAATCAAAGACGGCATTGAAGCCATCAAAAGAAAAGTGGTGTAGACCGATAGGAGGTACATAACCGAGCGCAGAGACCACCACTCCAAGTAGTCCCGGAATGGTAGGCAAAATACAAACTGCGATAATGACTAAATACAGCGCTCTTAACATGGATTCTTACTAATTCCCGTAGCGTTTCAACCATTCTTTTTCTAACGCCGCTTGCCAACTTGGATGTGGCTCAGCGATAGATTTGAATTGTTGAGTGTTTTTGGCTGAACCAGTTAGGTATTGGTTGCTTAGTACCGAAGGGTCGCCCCAGATGTTTAGGTTACCTTTGCGAGACTGTGCTTCAGGGCTCAATAAAAAGTTTATCGCAACTTGTGCACCAGCACTGGCATTTGCGTTCCAAGGAATCGCTAAAAAGTGGATATTTGAGAGTGCTCCTGCGTCCATTGCGTACGCTTTGGTGCTCTCTGCAAGATTACCGCTCGACTGCGCAGAGAAAACCGCGTTCGGGTTAAAGGTAATCGCCAGGTCAGTCTGACCATCATCTAGTAGCTGAAGGGTTTCTGCTGTACCGCCTGGAAACTGCTTACCACCGCGCCAAGCGACTTTATGGAACTCATCTAGATAAGACCACAGCGGTTGAGTGACTTGCTCAAACGTGTCATCGGTAACTGGTTGTTGCAGCTCAGGGGCGTTGTTAGACAGTTCAATGAGTAATGCTTTGATAAAGCTTGTGCCATGAAACTCTGGTGGTCGAGGGTAAGTCAGGCGATTCGGGAACGCTTTTGCATAGCTCAGCATTTCTGCGAATGATTTTGGAGGGTTATGGAGGGTTTGCTCGTCATGGATAAACACTAATTGTCCTACTCCCCAAGGTGCTTCTAGACCTTCTGTTGGCTCGGAGAAGTCCACATCAATTGGTAGAGATTTATCCACATATTGCCAGCTTGGCAAACCTTCGACAAAAGGACCAAATAGCAATTGGTTATCCTTCATTGATTTGAAGTTTTCGCCATTGATCCAAACCATATCAACACTGCCACCGCTGTTTTTGCCTGCCGCTTTTTCTGCGATAAGTCGAGTAGTGGTCTCAGAAATATCAGTTACTTTAACGTGGTTTAGCGTCACGTTATAACGTGATTTTAGCTCTCTACTCGCCCACTGTATGTAGCGATTAATTTCTTGGCTTCCGCCCCAAGCATGAAAGTAGACGGATTGCCCGTCGGCTTGTTGTTCGATTTTTTGCCATTCGCTATTCACTGATGAATCGGCAAAAGAAGGTGTCGCAAAAGTCGTGGCTAAAATGCCAATGCTGCTGAGTAGCTTTTTCATATCTATTCCGTGTTATGTCTTTTGGTGCTTGCTTTCGTTTCTATTGACGTTTTCGCAAGTCGTTCCGCTCTGTTACAAGGATAGTAATTCATCTCTCTCTATTATCAATGCCAATCCCAAACGGAATCACTCATTGATTCAAAGAATTACTCTCAATGTGAAGCAAAACGAAGAAAGGACAAATTTGGTGTCATTTTAGGAGCGGACCGTTTGTTTGAGGATATTCTTTCAAGTAATTGAAAATTATTGTCCCCAGAGATATGAATAGGTTGTTTTACAGAGCAAAATTGATGTTTAAAGCATGGAATTGAGGGCGAAAAGAGAAAGAAAGTTGGCCATTTAAATGACTTTGGCATGCATGACTAACGATTCATCGATATAAAAAAAGCAGCCGTTTGGCTGCTTTAAGATACTATCTGGTTTACTTAGTTGGGATTAGTTTACCCAGTCACGTAGTGTAAACGTCAATTCGTGATCGGCACTTTTCAGAACAAGACCATCTGTAGTTAGCGTGATATCGCTCCAGTTAGATAGTGTTTGTGTCATTGCGTTTTCGATCTTCATTTGATCTTCCATACACATCTTCATGGTCATGCCCATTTTTTCGATGCGTAGTTGGTTGTTTTTCAGCTCGGCTTGACCGAAGAAGTTGTTACAACCTGCGTTGCCGTTTGCGGTTAGATTTTCACCGATTTCTAGGCGAGCCGCTTTTTGGTGTTCGTCTAGAACGATATTTTTGCCATCAACTTGAACAAGTTCCCAGTTGTGGTGCTGCAAATCTTGAGCCGTTATTTCTTTCACATCATCACCGTTGCTAGCACAAGCAGTCATAAGAACAGGGAGAGAGATTGCTGTAACTAACGTTTTTAGGCTAAGCTTCATTTTATAGACTCCGTTTTTATAAACGCGGTAAGTATAAGTAATAAAACACTGTTTTTGTCAGCATAAGGTTATGGTTTCGTATGTTTTTGACATAACGAAGCATATAGCAAGTTTTGTTGCTGACTAATCTTCTCATTATTTAAACTAGGCCAATACGCCCTAATATGGAAAGAGCGGTTTTAGTATGGAGCAACTGGAGTTTTTTACTGTCCCAAGCCCTTGTGTTGGAGTATGTACCTCCGATGAAAAAGGGTATTGCAAGGGGTGTATGAGAAAGAGAGAGGAAAGGTTTAATTGGCTTAACTTAACCCCCGCTCAGCAGTTGCACGTTATTAAGTTGTGTCGTCAAAGGTACAGAAGAAAGATGTTGGCAGGGAAGACGAAGCCAGAACAGCTTCAAGATGAGTCATCGCCTCAACAAGACTTATTCTAGAACTCTTGTTCAGTCTGTGGGGTTACGCCTTCGCTTTCGGTTCTGATTAGGCTTTTACATATTCCCGGTCCGGCAAGGTGTCCTTTAAGAACCGGGAATCTCCTATCTATTTTCCCTATAAAGCGGTAATTGGCGTTATTTCATCGACCAACGGTCGCTAACCCAGCCTCCCGCTTGTTCGTCGAAGTGATTTCCTGAAAATCGATGATTGAATTCAACATCTAATTTACTTGTTGGGCGTTCATCCATGAGTTGATGAATGTATCTCGCCATAGGATCCGTACAAGCTTCACGCTCTCTACGGGTAACTACTTCTTTGATCATTTGGAGTCTGTAGCTATTGCTGGCTCGTTTCATTTTTGACCTCCAGAACTCGATGGCAGCAGTTTGAACACATTGACGTCCAGATCGCTGCTCATTAGTGTGCGCGTGGAGGCACATCACCATCGTTTGAAGTCCAAAGACAAATTGTTTGAGAGCAGTGTTTGTAACGCCATTCACATCTTTCTCAGAATCATTGACTGTGCGATTGAAAATGTTTCGCGAAATTTAGCCGATGAACCTGCATATTTAAAAGACCTTATCAAACATAGAAGCCCAACACAGGGGCGTCAATAACACAAATGAACAATTTTTGAACATATTGTGAAGGTGGAGAGTTTTCAGTAATTTATCGAAAATAAAAAACCGAAGCACAAAGCTTCGGTTTTAAGGAAAGCCCTGACGAAATTGCTTGTAAAAGCTCTTAGCGCCAGGGGTAAGGTGTTGAGTATTAGCTACCAGTTGCAGGACAGCCTTTTACTGGTTGGCCATTACTGAAGTATTTGATGTTCTCTAAGTTCTTGTCGTAGTTATCCGCAGAGATTTGTGGGTTGTTTACGAAGAACTCGCGCAAAACGTATGCATCAGTTAGCTGTGTAGATTGAACATCGATGATTGGATAGTTATCGCCACCAGCAGCACTGAAGCTGATTACAGAGAATGTGTACGTTTCGTTTAGATCGAAGCCTTTATTGTTAATATCGGTAATGGTTACTGAGCCAGCATCACAATTTACATCTAAAGTGATGTTATCTAGTTGAGCGTAAGCACCAGAGCCTGCAGATTTCGTCGCAACCACATCTAAGTATTCTTTAACTTCTTTACCTGTCATAGTTGCTTTAGTCACGAAGTTACCAAATGGCTGAACCGTTAGTACGTCACGGTAAGTGATATCACCATCTTGGATTGAATCACGCACGCCGCCAGAGTTCATCACACCAAAGTCAGCATTTACCGTTTTGTAAGTACGGTATGCCTCGCCGAGTAGGTGACCTAGGTTAGTTTGTTGAGAGCGAACTACGTTACGATCACCTTCTAACTTACCCGTCGTATTAGAAATCTTCTCATCTAATAACTCTTGACCTTGTTGTTGGTATGGCAGTAGTAACGCTTTTACCGTTGCATCTTGTTGAATTCGTTCACCGATAACTTCATCGTTTTCGTCTAGAAGGTTTACAGGAATCAGTGCGTAATTCGCTAAGTGAAGCTTGCCGTCGTAGTATTCGAAGTCTGCACGACCCACATATTTACCCCACTCATGCGCTTGCATAATCCAAGTGCCTTTTTGTTGGTCTGGGGCACAATCATCCCCAGGTTTGAAATCAGCATACTCATTGGTACCTGGTTCCATACATACAGGGTTTTGCGAGTGACCACCGATGATAGCGTTTAGCTGTCCTTCTTCAAGAGAGCGAACGAGTTTCACGTCACCTGGTGCTTCACTACCGTTTTTACCATCTTCGTAGTGACCCATGTGCGTCGTTGCAAATACTAGGTCTACCTTTTCGTTCTCTTCGATTTCCTTCAGTACCTTTTTGATTTCTACTTGAGGGTCTTCGAAGTGGATGTTTGATACGTTGTCTGGATTGACTAGCTTCGCAGTGTCTTGCGTTGTTAGACCAATAACAGCGATCTTAAGGCCGTTGATAGTAAATACTTTGTAAGGGGCGAAGTAACGCTCGTTTGTATCTTTTTTATAGATATTCGCAGCCAGCATAGGGAAGTCAGCTAGCTCGGCTTGCATATCGAGAATATCTAGTGAGTTATCAAATTCGTGGTTACCGACAGCCATTGCATCGTAACCAAGTAGGTTCATCCCTACGAAGTCTGGAACCGCATCTTGCATGTCTGATTCTGGTACACCGGTATTAATATCACCGCCAGATAGCAGAATGGTTTCACCGCCTTTTGCTTCGACTTCTGCGCGGATAGATTCGATTAAAGTGTGACGCGCAGCCATGCCGTATTCGCCGTCGCTGTTATGCCAAAAGCGACCATGGTTATCGTTAGTGTGGAGAACGGTGAACTTAGTACAAGAATCTGCAGTCTCGCAGGTTACTGGAGAATTGTCGCTGTCTGAGCCGCATCCTGCTAGCGCAGCGCCCACTGCCACTACCAAAAGAGATTTGGAAAACTTCATAAGGGATCCTTTCTTTGTGATTTTGTTATTGTTACGGCGTGAAATATACGGAATTAATGTGAAACTTTAGTGATCTATCTCTTATTTATACTTCTATCGGAGAAATGAATTAATAAGCCTGCAAACTACGTCTATAAATAAACAGAATTGGTATTTAGTATTTATTTTATATCGCTAGCTCTATTTTTTGTGAGGTAGTTAATTGAATGTGTGTTGTTTGTGTGAATCAATGCGCATTTTTACGAAGTATTACGCTGATTTTTGGTGATTATTTTGCCAAGTTTATGTTTTTCCTAATAGGTATGACACAAATCGTTATAAATTTTCGCTCTAATGATGAGGGGCTCGGTTTGTATGCATAATGAACAGTACAGAGCTTAAACTCATTTGATCATGGCTTTATTCTGCCAAACTCTATCAAAAATTGTATTTATCTCTTTACTATAATTGCGATCGTTTAGAAACCTTATGCTTTAGGCATCGTTTATTTATCCTCATCCGATACCTTATCGTGCTTATTCCGAATTTGACACTCGAGTGTTTAAACAAATAGATTCAACCTAATGAGTCAAAATGAAAAGTAAATAATGGATCGTTCTTCTTCGAATATTATGATGTGAACTATCATTTAATTAATGAAAATGAAATAGATTAATGTAAAGCGTTGCGACTGTAGCCGTTATCTTTGAGCTTTGGTTTAAAGGGTAGGGTTAAAAGAATTTGTAAGTGGTGAACGCTAATAAAGGATGCTTATGAGATACACAGTAAGGGACGCACTCAAAAAGGAAGCAGCCCAAATCGCCAAGATACACGTTGATTCTTGACAGGTGGCGTATAAAGGATTAATGCCAAAGAGCTACATAGAGCAGTTTACGATTGAGCGTCGAGAAAGGATGTGGGCACGAGTGATGACGGAGCAACTGGCCCAATTGATCGTAGTTGAGAGGCAAGGAGAAATTGTTGGCTTTTTAAGTTACGAGTTACCTAACCACACCAGCGAAGATAAAACGGCATTAGTGACATGTTGCTACGTTACGCCGCTACATTATGGGCAAGGAGCAGGAAGTGCACTGTTAGATGAGTTAGAGACACGTTTGCTCTCTACGTCAGTTATGCAGATCAGTTTGAAAGCACTGGATACTAATCAACAGGGGCTTAACTTTTACAAGAAGTGTGGTTTTGTGCGTACTGGAGAGGAAGAGTCGGAAGTGATTGAGAGTATGACGCTGACCGATCTCACTTTAGTGAAGTATATTGCCCGCTCATAAATCAAATGCTATATGCCAAATATAGTAAAACCCCGGAGGTGGTAAGACTCCGGGGTTTTGAAATTTTTTAGATGTCTCGGTTGGTAAGTCCGATTATCTTTTATGCAAAAGGTTTGGATTTAATCCGATTAATTCCTTGGTAGGGAATTAGATACGGATGAAGTCCATGTGTTCAACTTTTGGCTTGAACGCGTGACGTTGAACGTCTTGTGGCTTAACTTTAACTTCTTTGCCATCGATAACTAGAACGATGCCTTCGTAGAATTCAGGCTTGTCCATTTGGTTTACGATGTCGTCGTGGTTAAGAACGATAGCTACTGCTGCTTCTTCACCGCCGTATACAACTGCAGGGAATTTTCCAGCGTGACGTAGGCGGCGGCTCGCACCTTTACCTAGTTCAGTACGTACTACTGCTTCGAATTTCATAGTATTTACTCTCAAATTAGTAAAAATCAAATGTTCACAATCAACAATGCGACCTTGTTGTTCGTGGTAAAGCTTGAAACAGGAACTGTTCAAGCGAGCGCGGATACTATCATTCCACTTATAAATGGGCAACCCAAATCGTATCCAAATCAACAAAAAGGTATGATTTAGCGGGGTGGAAGGCTATCCCTTTTAACGCTTTGCTTGGATTTTGTTCACATCGACTTCATTTTCATCGGTTTACTGATCATGGTCCGAAAAACAAAGTTTATGTGTTATATGCTTTATGTTCGGCTGAGATGTAAGACTAAAGATGCTTTTAATCCACCTAAAGCGCTTGTATCCAATGTTAATTGACCTCGGTAACTGTGTGCCATTTCACTGACTATGTTTAGACCAAGACCTGAGCCAGGGGTTGTTTCATCCAATCTAACTCCTCTCTTGATTACTTGACTCAGTTTCTCTTTAGGGATGCCTGGCCCATCATCTTCAATAATGATGTGTATATTTTCCTTATCCTGAGAGGAGTGCACACGAATCATGCTGTTGGCCCACTTATAGCCATTTTCTAGCAAGTTACCTAGCATTTCATCGAGATCGGTCTGCTCTACTGCTACATTCAGCTCTGAATCAAGTTCATTAATTAAGGTAATGCTTCGGCTCGCATACACTTTATCAAACGCCATTGAGATAGCGTCCACACGATCTGCTGGGTTCGACTTCACTGATAATATGTTCATCGATCCGGCCATACGGGCACGACCCAAATGGTAATCGATATGGTCTTGTATTTGATTGATTGGAGCTCGGAGACGGGATTGTGCCTCAGGTTCTAACGTCTGAACTTCATTTTTTAGAACAGAAAGTGGCGTTTTAAGTGCATGAGATAGGTTACCTGCGTGATTGCGAGCTCTCTCTAGTAATTCTTGGTAATGGAACAGCAGAGCATTGAGGTCGAAGATTAGAGGAGAAATCTCTTTTGGGTAGGTTTCTTCTAGACTCTTTTTATTACCAGACTTCAGCTCGGCTAATTCTTTTTGTAGCTTTGTAAGCGGACTCAATGACCAAGCAATTTGCAGTAAAATGACCGTAAGCACGCCCGCGAATAATAAACCCAAAATAAGCCAAAGTTGGCCGATTAACGTCTGAAGGGTATTTTTAATGGGCTCTTCGTCAATACCAATAATAATGTGAATAGGACCATCGTAATCAGGAAGATACAGCGCTTTTTCTAGCGTAATTAGTTTTTCGCCTCTTGCTCCATACGCATCTTTATCCAAACCTTTGTATTCGATTTTTTTGTCCCACAAAGAACGAGAACGTTCGAGGCTTGCCTCTGTAGAGGCACTCCAATACAAACCACTGTAAGGTCGGTTAAATCGAGGGTCTGATAGCTGAGCTGTGAGTGAAAGATGCCCGGTGTTATCGACTTCTAACTGTGCGGCGACTTCATCCATAAAAATGCTGAGCTGTGAGCGAGTGTCATCAACCATATAGTTGTAGACCTGCGTCGGTATCGTCACACCAGCGGCGAGGATCATTGCCGTTAACCAAACGATCGCCGCTAAAACGAGGCGACTTTTGATACTCAGTCGTTTTATTGCGTTTAACGGTAGCCTGTTTCTATTCGGCATTTAATTGGTATCCCAACCCTCGGACAGTTTTGATGATCTTTGGTGCGATTTTTTTACGAATTCGGCCGATAAAAACTTCGATTGTGTTGGAGTCACGATCAAAGTCTTGTTTGTAAATGTGCTCGACGAGTTCGGTTCGAGAAATCACTTTTTCCGGGTTATGCATAAAGTAAGCGACCACTTTATACTCTAGCGCCGTCAAGCTTACCGCTTGACCTTGCCACATGACTTTAGAAGTGCGTGTATCCAAGCTCAAGTCGCCAATTTGCATCACAGGAGAGGCATTACCAGAGGCTCTTCGCAGCTGTGCACGAATACGAGCGATAAGCTCAACCATTTCAAATGGTTTAGTTAGGTAATCGTCTGCACCTGCGTTTAAGCCTTCAACTCGCTGCGTTAGGGTGTCGCGAGCGCTTAAAATCACGACAGGAGTATTAATGTTTTCATCTCGGATGCCTTTTAGGACGGTAAGACCATCCAGTTTTGGCAAGCCGAGGTCGAGAACAATGGCGTCCCATTCTTCCGAAGTCGCGCGATACAGAGCGTCTATGCCATCTTGGGACAATTCTGGTACCCAGCCGGTACTTTCTAATGTTTCGATGATTTGCTCGCCTAAACGAGGATCATCTTCAACAACAAGTATTTTCATATTGATGATTCTTATTATGTTTGGATTTTTATCGAAGTAAGTTACGCATCGTGTCTGGATTACGCATTAGACAAGTTTAGTTGTTTTGCGGCTTTAACGCTTTGTTAAAGCTGCGACCTTTGATCTCAAGCATTTCCAGCGTGGCGGCGTCGTACTCAACTTTCAGGACGCTATTGTTGTACAGAATTTTCAATTCATACACCCAAGCATCATCATCTTCTTCAAGCTCGACCTTGATGATGCGGCCGTATAAGTCGTTTTCTACTGCGGCGTAAAGTTCCGAAAATGGTCGTATATATCCTTGTTGAACCGCGCGGTAGACCTCATCTTGATCTTCATCGAATTCGATGCGTGTTCCTGGCTTTTCGACATCTTGCACGATGGCGTGGCCATTTTGTGATGTGTACTCGTTGTCATGCTTGGCAAAACTTGGTGCACACATGAATGTCGCAATAAGGCCGAAAAGTAACGCAGAATGTAGAGAAGTCGTTGCTTTATACATAGTCAAACCTTTTCTGGAGCGTTAGCCGCAGTATATCGGATATAGATGAACAGAGAGTGAATCAGCTAATTAAGTTTTGCCATGTGTTGTGGATGTTATTTCAACTCATCTTCAAAAATTTTATCTCGCAGCTTCCAAAAGCGACCAGATTTTCTAGCAATAACAAACTGAGGCAAACGGAAACGATGTTGATTAGCGACAACGCGTGTCGGTGAAGCCTCTTCAAAAGGACGATGCTTGTCTGCTAAGTGGGGGCGTACGAACTGATCTTTAAACGTTTGTTTTTGTTTTTTGGTACTCAATGTCCAAAACTCATGAACTAACGCATTGCCTTCGCCTTGGTATGGTTCACCAGAATACGTCACCTTTAGCTGAGATTTACCATCACTGGACTTAAATACAGATAGGTCCATTTCTGTGCATTCAAAGATTAATGCATCTTTGAGATTAAGGGCTTCTTTTAGCTTTTTATCTGGGTCTACGAGCGTCGCATCACACTCATGACAAATTCGTGCAGCGATATCGTTGTCCGCACCACATTCACCGCAGTATTTGGCACGAAAACGGTAGCCACAGTGTTCACGTTCGCCTGTGTCTTCATCTTCAAAGTAACCTTGGCAACGTCTGCCAAAATGTTCAACCAAGAAACCGTTACTATCCAACTTACCCCAGAAGTTGTTATTGAATCCGCAAGCCGGGCAAGGAATCGTGATAATTTCACTGTCAGAGTCTGGTTTGGGATCACCGACTTCAGGTTGGTATAAATCGTAGCTGTTGCCTGCGTAATCAAGCACTAAACATTCTGATTTTCCGTCTGATAAGCGTAATCCTCGTCCTACTATCTGTTGGTACAGACTGACTGACTCTGTTGGTCGCAAAATCGCGATTAAATCGACATGCGGCGCATCAAACCCGGTTGTCAGTACCGAAACATTGACTAAGTATTTTATTTGACGATTCTTGAACGCTTGGATGATCGCATCGCGCTCCGGCGTAGGTGTATCACCAATGACGATTTCAGTTTCGCCTTCTGGCAATAAACTGTGTATCTCCTGTGCGTGTCGAACAGTTGCAGCGAAGATCATGACACCTTGACGCTCTTTCGCATATTGCATGATTTGCTCAACAATTTGTGGAGTCGCACGTTTGGCTTTATCGATCACCATGTCCATTTCTGCTTCTTTGTAGCGTCCGGTGTTAGCGGGCTTCAGCTGAGAGAAGTCGTAAGACAAAACGGGGGCATCCATCATGCGGGCTGGAGTGAGGAAGTTTTCGTCGAGCAAGTAACGGATCGGCAGTTCGAAAATACAATCGCGGAAGAATCGAGGCTCTTCGGTTCGCACTTGACCTCGGGTGTGATACTGATAAATCCAGCCCATTCCTAAACGATAGGGCGTTGCAGTTAGTCCCAGCACCTTAATGCCAGGGTTCAGTTCTCGTAAGTGAGTAATAACTTTTTGGTAGCTGCTGTTTTTGTCATCTGGCACACGATGGCACTCATCAATAACGAGCAGAGAAAACTGGTTTTTGAACGAATCTAAGTTACGTACGACCGATTGAACCGAAGCAAACACGACTTGCTGGTCAGTTTCTTTTCGTCCCAATCCTGCTGAGAAGATAGAACCTTTTAAACCATAACCTTCATACTTCGCGTGGTTTTGCTCGACCAGTTCTTTTACGTGGGCGAGGACTAACACTCGTCCTTTCGCAAGGCGAGCAAGTTCTGCGATCACCAAGCTTTTTCCTGCACCGGTTGGCAGCACGATCACTGCTGGTGTCGAGTGTTTACGAAAGTAATGAATAACGGCTTTAACCGAGTCGGCTTGATAAGGACGAAGTGTGTACATGAAAATATGTGAAATTGCTCAACTATTCGAACGAGGAACGCTATAATACCTGACTTTTATACCCAAGTGACCTTTAAACCAAGATTTAGAGATCACTTGGGTATAATTCAATGAGGTATTCATGCGTTTAGATAAATATTTGTGTGACGCTCTGGGTGCAACACGCAAACAGGCAACAAAGATCATCAAAAGTGGAGACATCACCGTTGACGGTGAGGTTCAAAAAAGTGGTGCATTTAAAGTACCTAAAGGTGCGGAAGTGATGTGGGAAGACCGTGTTATTGGTGCTCCTGGTCCTCGTTACATTATGTTGTATAAGCCTGCTGACTTTGTTTGTTCACATGAAGATGGCTACAACCAAACTGCATTCGCATTGCTTGATGAGCCTAAAATTGAAAACCTTCACTTTGCGGGCCGATTAGATGTCGACACAACTGGTTTAGTGTTGATTACGGATGATGGTAAGTGGTCTCACCGTATTACCTCACCTAAGCATAAGTGTGAGAAAACGTACCGTGTTTGGCTCGTCGATGCTATTCAGCCAGATTACGCGGAAAAGCTCGAACAAGGCATCATTTTGCGCAATGAATCAGAAGCAACATTGCCTGCTCGTTTGGAAATCGTGAACGAGGCCGAGAATGAAGTATTGTTAACTATCGTGGAAGGTAAGTATCACCAAGTGAAACGTATGTTCGCGGCGTTAGGAAATAAAGTTGAGTACTTACATCGTGAGCGTATTGGTTCTATCGAACTTGATGAGGCACTAGAACCAGGTGATTATCGCTACCTCACGCAAGAAGAAATTGATTCTATTTGGAATTAATTGTCGGCATGGGAAATTCTTTAGTTCCTAATAGGAACTAGTCTTTTGGTAGGAATTGGCTCAAAATAAATTTTCCTACCAAAATTAGTGCCTAGACAATTCCGGTGTGCTTACTCATCTCAGTGATATGCCTTTGCATTTAGCTGAGGCATGCATACTCTTATTGCAAAGCCTTCGGCTACGGTGAATGGAATGATGGTGTCAACGCCATCATTTTTACTGCATTGTGTTTGTTTCCCATAAACACATTTCGCTTTCACATGCTTTTCTATGTCGAGTTCGTCAAGGTCACACCTTGGTACATATTTGTCCTTATGATTCTCGAACGTTGGATAGAACAGGTTTTTGGCTTCTACATTCAGCGATATGAGAACTGTCCGTTATTTTCACTTTGTTCTGCAAGTATTGACGGTAGGGCTCCAACAAGAGGTAAAAGAATGACAGAAAAAGCTCAAAGTGCTCCGCAATCCCAAATCAGTTTTCTATTGTTTCTGGTACTAGGAGCGATTGGTGCTTTGACGCCTTTGGCGATCGATATGTATTTGCCTGCGATGCCGACAATTGCGAAAGATTTGGGGGTCGCGCCTGGCGCGGTTCAGATTACGTTGACGGCTTATACGGCGGGTTTTGCGATCGGCCAGTTAATTCACGGGCCGCTTGCCGATAGCTTTGGTCGCAGACCTGTGTTGATTTTAGGCGTACTTTTCTTCGGCTTGGCTGCTGTTGTGAGTGCGACAACAAATGGCATTGATGCGCTGACCTATGTACGTACGGCACAAGGTTTTGCTGGCGCGGCAGCGGCGGTCATTATCCAAGCTGTCGTGCGTGACATGTTTGACCGTGAAGACTTTGCACGCGCAATGTCCTTCGTTACTCTGGTCATTACTATTGCGCCGTTGGTGGCACCGATGATCGGTGGCCATCTCGCGATTTGGTTTGGTTGGCGTTCCATTTTTTGGGTACTAGCTATTTTCGCTGTAGTTGTGATTTTTCTCGTACTTTGGAAAATCCCTGAAACGTTACAGCCTGAAAATCGTCAGCCTCTTCGTTTCCGCACGACGCTGAGAAACTACGCCAGATTATGCTCCAATCCTGAAGCGATCGGTTTGATGCTCTCAGGTGCGTTTTCATTTTCCGGAATGTTTGCATTTTTGACGGCGGGTTCTTTTGTTTATATTGATTTATATGGTGTTCGACCAGACCACTTTGGTTACCTATTTGGTTTGAACATTGTGGCGATGATCATCATGACCAGTATTAATGGTCGCTTGGTGAAGAAAGTTGGTTCCCATGCCATGCTTCGTTTTGGGTTGTTCGTGCAACTTTTGGCGGGGATTGGTTTATTCGTAAGTTGGTTAATGGACTTCGGATTATGGGGCATTGTACCTTTTGTTGTGCTGTTTATCGGTACATTGTCGACGATAGGTAGTAACGCGATGGCGCTGCTTTTAAGTGGTTACCCATCAATGGCGGGTACGGCGTCGTCTCTAGCGGGGACATTAAGATTCGGTATCGGTTCATTGGTTGGTGCGCTGGTGGCATCACTGCCCGGGAATGTTGCTTGGCCGATGATCATCGTAATGTTTGCTTGTTCTGTGCTTTCAGCACTGTTTTATTGGACTTTAGGAAGAAAGGCGTAATGTCGAATTACACCAAAGAAATTCAAAACTTGGTTAACTCAGCACTTGAAGAGTTAGATCAAGAGCATCGCTCAGGTAAGTTAGCCAATGCCCCTGTTGCGAATAACCATTATTTAGTGCGTTGGGTAACAAAGGCGCTAAAATCACAACGTTTCGGACGTACGGTAGGCGATGACTTAACGCGTTGGCAAAAAGCAGGTCGCTCAAAGGGGAACGATGCTGGTTTGTTGTTTATCTTTAAACGTATTTCTTCTTTTTATGCGCAATTCTTCCCTGAAGGTGAAGACTCCAAAGTGTTCAAAGATTCAGATATTGAGTCTTTTCTTGATTTGATGGAGCAAGCAGGCTGGGAAGTCTCAACATCTGAGCAACTGATTGGGTGCGGCAAAGTACAAATCTTCACTGAAGGTCAAAACTCTTTAGCGTTATGTGCAGACCAATGCGAAAGCTGTTTTGATGGCGAGTTGCTCGTAAAGCCAATGAGTTGGTTTGTGCGTGGCAATCATGCTGAGTTTGTTGAGAAAGCAGCGCAAGCGGGCTTTATGGTTCATAAGGTAACAGACTACAAATCGATGGTGAAATACCATGGCGAGTACCTTATTTTTCCAGCAAACGAAGGCAACCAGTTAGCCGAAATTCCACTCTCGTTCAAAGCTGACTAAAGTGACATTTTGAGTGTTTAGAAGCCCCTGTTATTGGGGCTTTTTGTTTTCTAAACGGTTTGCTTCTTTCGCGATGGCTTTGACCATGCCTTTAAATATGAAAAGATGGGCTGGCATCATTGCAAACCAATAAAGCAGCCCAAGAAACCCTTGCGGGTGCCACCAGGCGGTAATATCCAGCTCTCGTTCGTCACCGAGATCTTTGATGGTAATTTCTAAACGCCCAAGGCCTGGGCCTTTCATACCAAAAAACAGTGAAAGAAACTGATTATTATCGCAGCGAATCACTTTCCAAGAGTCAATAAAATCACCGACTTTAAGCTCTGGTCCAGGAGGAGAAACGCGAATCGGTTTTCCGCCACCAAAAAAGATATCGAGCCATTCACGTGTACGCCACAAGATGTTGGCAAAGTAATAGCCTTTTTCGCGACTCCCGATCTTTTGCGCCACTTTCCATAATGCCGCAGCGGAGGCATGAGTTTTAATGCTCGCTCCAGCTTGTTTTGGGTAATAGCCATATCCTGGTTGCCATCGACGAAGCGCTGCGGGTTCAAACCCCCAGACATTACTGCGTACAAATGTGCCTTCATCTTGAATGGTATCAGTTACCGCTTGCTCGTAGCTGATCAGCGTTTGAGGAAATCGTTCTTCAATCGCTTTGGAGTTTGCAATGTAGTCGTGCTCTAAGCCCGCAAGTAATGCTTTACCGATACTAGTTGGCACTGAGGTAACTAAACCTAGCCAGTACGATGCCATTTTCGGAGTAAGTAGCGGGGTCGACCACAGTCGATACGGCTTGTTCGTGATTCGGCAAATGACTTTGAACTGTTCGCGGTAGCTAAGTGTATCTGGCCCACCAACTTCATAAATTTGACTTTCTTCTGGAGAGGGGGCTTCTGCTAACTTCAACAAATAGTGGTTGAGATTGGGCAAGGCAATAGGGTTCGCTTTTGAGTCGACCCATTTAGGCGCGATCAAAATAGGTAAGTTGTAGACAAAGTCACGCATGATTTCGAAAGCGGCAGAGCCGGGACCGATGATAACGCCAGCACGCAATTCAGTTACTGGAACACCAGACTGTCGAATTATTTTTCCCGTGGCTTTACGAGCGGCTAAATGGCGAGAGTTTCCGGTTTGAGGTTGAATGGCACTCAAATATACAACATGCTCGACGGAGCTTTGTTCCAACGCATATTTGAAGTTCAAAGCAAGGTTTAGTTCGTACTCAACAAAGTCATCACCTTGAGCCATCCCGTGCACGAGAAAAAAGACTAAATCAAAATCGTTCACTACAGCCTTCGTGGTCTCTGCGTCAGCCAAGTCGAGATACCTTAACGTTAAATTAGGGTGAGGCTGAGTTCTTGACTCTAAATAATCAATATGTCGCGCCGCTGCTGTGACGGCGTAACCTTTATCTAAAAGTAACGGAAGAAGTTGAGAGCCAATGTAACCCGAGGCGCCCAGCACCAACACCTTTTTCATTATCTGTCCTTTTATCGTTGGTGGAATAAACACCACAGAGTATAATCATGAGACACTTTCCCCATTCTATCAATAAGTTGTCGTTGGAGCGCTTGTGACTTTTCTTTCTCAACTCTCAATACACGCAGATAAAGCATTCTTACGTCGTTTATTTGCAATCGCGTTACCAATTACACTGCAAAGCATGATGTTTTCTAGCAGAAGCCTCGTCGATGTTCTTATGCTTGGTCAACTTGGTGAAGCTGAAATTGCCGCTGTTGGAGTTGCTGCGCGCGCGACTTTCGTCACCACCATCATGTTAGTTGGGGTGACAACGGGCGGTGCGTTGTTAACCGCTCAATATTGGGGGGCTGGCGATAAAGTTGGGGTGCGTCGCAGCACCGCTTTAACATGGATGATCGCAATGATGTTTGCTGCGATTGCTGTTGCTTTGTTTGTTGTTTTTCCACAGCCCATCATGAGTTTGACTACCGATTCACAAGAAGTGATTGAATTAGGGGCCAGCTATCTCATTATTTCGTCGGTTAGCATGTTTGCTGTTGCATGTGTGGCCAGTATGTCGGTGGGCCTAAGGGCGATGCACCAACCAGGCCTAAGCACTTTTTTTAGTGGTATAGGCATTTTATCTAATGTTTTTCTTAACTGGGTTTTAATTTTTGGTCAATTAGGCTTTCCTGCTCTGGGTATTACGGGAGCAGCGATCGCAACGGTAATCAGTGGCGCGATCGAAGTAGGTTGCTTGTTTGGTTATCTATGGTTGAAAAAACACATAATCGCATTTGGTTGGGATGATATACGCGCAGGATTGGTCTTAGATAAAATTACGCGTTTCTTGAGCCTCTCTTTGCCAACCACATTTAACTTCTTGGCGTGGGCTGGTGGGCTGTTTGCTTATCACGCCATCATGGGGCAAGCAGGCGTACAAGGTTTGGCGGCACTTTCCGTAATGACACCTGTTGAGTCGATCGCATTGGCGATGATGATTGGCTTATCGAATGCGGCTGCAGTTCTAGTCGGGAACCAGCTCGGCGCTCGTAATTTTGAACCCGTTTATTATCAAGCATGGGCTACGGTCATTTTGAATGTGCTTATCGCATTTGTGGTCGCCATCTTGTTGATAGTGTCAAATCAATGGATCCTTAATGCGTTTAGTGCACTGACAACAGACACTCGCGAGCTAGCTGAACAGTTTATGGTGATTCTAGCGTTGGGTGTCGTGTTACGCTCGGTGCCGATGATGGCGATTGTTGGTGTATTACGCGCGGGCGGTGATGTTAAGTTTTGTTTGTATCAAGACATCTTGGCGCAGTGGGTGATCGGGATTCCACTCGCAGCATTTGCAGCGATTTATCTCAATTGGGACCCACAATGGGTTTACTTACTCTTTTTGACGGAAGAAGTTGTGAAGTGGGCGATTTGCTTGCCAAGAATGGTTAGCCGAAAATGGATGAAAAACCTGATTGGCCAGTAAGGAGGAACAGAGTTTATTTTGGCTGCAAAAATCTGCTCAAAACGTCAACAAAATTAGCAACAGAAAGTGAATCGAGTTGCATTTGTACTTCCATAGTGTGATCAAGCATTCAAAATACTTTCTACTAACAGGATTTTAGTGTAGATTCTGATCCCAATTTTTAAACACCATCCGAGCGGCATAATCAATGTTAAAACTGTCAGACCTATGTAAAGGCTATGTAGACGGGGGAGAGTTTCACCCTGTATTACAAGGGGCAGAATTAACATTGCAGCAAGGCGACCAAGTTGCTCTGATGGGAGAAAGTGGTTCGGGTAAAAGTACTCTGCTGAATTTAATCGCCGGATTAGATACTGCTGACTCTGGTGAAGTGCAGTTTCCAAATTTTGCTATGCATGAAGCACCGGAGCATTTAAGAACCCTTTATCGCCGCAACAATATTGGGAATATCTTCCAACAATTCAACCTGCTTCCTACACTTAATATTGCCGACAATATTCGTTTTTGTCGTCAGTTAAAAGGTCTGCCGGAAGATAAAGAGTTGTGGCGTCAAATTCTTTCTGCTTTGGACTTAATGCCATTGCTAGGACGTTATCCGGAAGAGGCGTCTGGTGGTCAGCAACAACGTGCGGCGATTGCTCGTGCACTCTATATGGAGCCAAAAATCCTGCTTGCTGATGAGCCAACTGGTAGCCTAGACGAGCGAAACGCAGAAGCCGTAATGCGCTTACTAACGAGTCTCGCTCGCCAACTGGAGTGTACTTTGCTGTTAGTGACGCACAGTGAAAAAGTGGCCGCCCATATGGAAGGAAAGATTCGACTTCAAGGAGGGCAGCTACATGTTATGGCCCGTAGTTAAGGCACTACTCGGTCATTACCGTCGTTACCCTCTACAAATTATTCTTGTCTGGCTGGGATTAACTTTAGGCGTGTCCCTCCTTGTTGGTGTTACTTCTATCAACCAGCATGCAAAACAAAGTTATGCTACTGGGGAAAAGCTTTTCTCCAATCCTTTGCCATACCGAATCCGAACGAAGCACTCTGCCAATAAAATTCCTCAAGGTTTCTATATTCAGTTACGTCGAGCTGGGTTCAACCAATGTGCACCGTTTGACGTGCTTCATCTAGATGCCAAGACCGATATGAGCCTGATGTTGGTGGGGATAGATCCTGTCGCGATGATCCCACTACAACAAGGAAAATCGCTAGGTGAGATGCCTGTTTTATCTCTAATGAAGCCTCCTTATCCTATTCTTGTTAGTCAAGATTTGGCCGCTTACATGAGTTGGCAGGATGGGGACTTCATTGAGATGAATGACGGAAGCCGTCTTGGGCCTATTCAAGTAGATAAGGACAAGATGCTTTCGGGTACTCGGCTGGTTACTGATATATCGTTGTTGCGTATGCTCAAGCGGAGCTCAGGTTTGTCTGCGATTTCTTGTGGTGAAATGCCAGAGGAAAAGCTAATAGCACTGAAAAACATGCTGCCAAACGGAATGACGCTCGTTAGGAATACGCGTACAGAGCTTGAGTCGCTAACTAACGCATTCCATATGAATCTCACCGCGATGGGAATGCTGTCGTTTTTGGTCGGGTTGTTTATTTTTTATCAAGCGATGTCTCTGTCTTTCATCCAGCGACAACGTTTGGTAGGTATTTTGAGACAGACTGGTGTTAACGGAACACAGTTAGCGCAAGCTTTATTACTAGAGTTGTCTTTGCTCGTCTTTATTGCGTGGGCGTGTGGTAACTTTTTTGGCTTGATCTTAGCAAATGAACTTATCCCAGCAGTGTCTTCGAGCCTGAGTGATTTGTATGATGCCAACGTAGGCTTAACCATAGGATGGTCATGGCAATCTAGCTTATACAGTCTAATCATGGCAGCGATGGGTGCGTTGATATCGTGTCTGTGGCCATTAATCCGTTTGTTGAAGTCACAACCAATCCGCCTTTCTTCTCGACTGTCGCTAATGCGATTTGCTGGAAGAGAGTTCTCTTGGCAGGCGCTTGCGGCATGTGCGTTTTGTGTCGCTGCAATAGCGGTATATCAGGCGCCGAAAACACAAGAAACCGGCTTTGCTATTATTGCGCTGATGTTGGTTAGTGTGGCGTTGTTTATGCCATTTATTATGTGGCATATGTTCCAAAGTTTTTCTTATACCATGCGATGGGTTCGTGTCCGTTGGTTTTTTGCTGATGCAGCAGCCAGCATGAGCTATCGCGGTGTGGCTACGATGGCGTTTATGTTAGCGCTGGCGGCAAACATTGGTGTAGAAACAATGGTCGGAAGCTTTCGAGATACAACCGATAAGTGGCTAAATCAGCGATTAGCCGCTGATGTGTACATCTATCCGACCAACAATTCAGCCGCTAGGATGAGCGCATGGCTCCAGAATCAACCTGAGGTGAACTCGGTTTGGTGGCGCTGGGAAAAAGATATGCCGACCGAGCATGGTGCTCTGCAAGTTGTGAGTACGGGCTCTTCTGAAGGTGAGCTAGACTCACTTACCGTCAAGTTAGGTGTCCCAAATTACTGGTATCAACTGCACGCTACCAAGAGCTTAATGGTCAGCGAGTCGATGGCCTTGAAGCTGGATATCCGCCCTGGCGATTTCATTAACTTGCAAGAACCGCTTGGTGGTGATTGGCAAGTCGTAGGCGTTTACTACGATTATGGAAACCCATATAACCAGGTGATGATGTCGCACCGGAATTGGCTGTATGCATTTGCAGGTACGGGTAATGTTGGTCTTGGCGTAGTATTAAAAGATAACGTCAATGGAGAAGGGCTGAAAAATCGCTTAGAGAATGTATTCCGTCTCCCGCAAGATCGTGTGTTTGATAACGGCAATATTTATAGCCAAGCAATGAGAGTGTTTGATCATACCTTTGCGATAGCGGGAACCTTGGGCAATATCACGCTGATTATTGCCGTGTTTGGTTTATTCTTTGCGACGTTGGCAGGAGAGCTTTCACGGCAGCGGCATTTTTCCTTATTAAGGTGCATGGGTGTGTCCGGAAAAGAACTTGTCGTATTAGGTGGTTTGCAGCTATTCGTCTTCGGAGCCATTTCTGCGATTATTGCAGTGCCGCTCGGCTTGGCGCTCGCACATTTGATCGTTGATATTATCATTAAGCAATCATTTGGCTGGTCTCTAGAGCTTCAAACGATTCCATGGGAGTATGCTCAAACCATTGCTTGGGCGATGCTTGCCATCATGGTTGCTGGCGCATTGCCAGTTATTAGAATGATCAAAAGTACACCGATGAAGTCATTAAGGGACGCGTTGTAATGAAAAAAATGGGCTCTAAAAAACGCTTGTTGGTTTCAACGCTCATTGTTGTTACGTTCGCTTTTCTGACTGGGGCTGCTTTTTACTCAACTTTTTGGTTAGAGGCGACAGCAACACGAGAAAGCGAACTTGATTCTATCTTAACGCGTGAAAATCAAACGATTTTCGAGCCTGTACTACCTAATGAGCATGTCTCTTTACCCTCAGACTTTCGCTTTCATCCCGAGTATCAGCATGAATGGTGGCACTACTTTGCGAAACTAAAAGATGAGCAAGGCAAGATCTACAATGTTCAATGGAGCTATTTCAGGGTTGCGACGGACGAGCGAGAAACCAGCGGTTGGCAGAACCCTCAATTGTACATTTCACATGTTGTCGTCAGTCATGGCTCGCATGTATGGAAAGAGCAACGGGTAGCTAGAGGTGGGATAGGCCAAGCTGGTATGATCAATCGTCCTTTCAGGTTATGGATTGATAATTGGACTTGGCGATCACTCGGTGCGACGCCTTTCCCGGGTAACTTGAATGTGAATACTGATACGTTTGGACTTGAGCTCAATACCATGACAAACGGCCCCTTTGTCGTGAATGGAGACAAAGGTTTCCAAGTTAAACATGCGTTGCAATCTGTTGCTTCTTTCAGCTTCAGTGCTCCATTTTTAAAAGTAAAAGGCAGCTTAAGCTTAAATGGTAAGCGATTCTTAGTGACGGGTTCTGCTTGGGCGCAAAAAGAGTGGGGCAGCGGCTTAATTGGTGAGGGGCAACAAGGCTGGGATTGGTTTGTTTTCAATTTAGATGATGGTCGAGCATTAACTGTTAGCCGTTATCGTCACCATGGGCAAACACCGCACGTGTTTGGCACGTTGTCGACACGCTCAGGTAAAGTCATCAACCTCTCAGACGATGATATCAGTATTAAACCAATGCAAGTGACCAGTTTATCCAATGGAAAAAGGTTACCTTTGCAATGGATTATCAATATTCCGAAGCATCAAATTAATTTGACTACCCGCATTATCAAGTCAGATATGTGGCTACCCTTTGTAATACCTTACTGGGAAGGGCCTACTTTAGCTTCCGGCTCCAATGAGGCTTGGGGCTTTATGCAGCTGACAGGCTATTGAGTTGTGAAGAAAACCACCCCCTACGGGTGGTTTTTTAGTGCGCGAAGCTTCCTAGCTTTTTCTCAAAAGTACGGGGTTATCATGATGGTACAAGCCGTGTTATGCTGATTTTCTCATCATCTTGATAAATATTTGGTGCGACAAGTACAAATACGATCTCCGATCAAAATTGAGTGTCATGTTGGAAAATACGATGTATAGTAAACTTAACATCGAAAAAACCGAAGTTTATACTCTGAAGAAGCGATTATTCTAAAGTTTTCGACAGCTATACACTCTTATCACTCTTTGTTAATCGTTTATTAAGATAATAAATATAAGGACGAAACCATGAACGATGTCATTCGTGACTTTTTCAAAATGGAATCAGCAGGTGGTATTCTTCTCGTAATTGCAGCGGCAATTGCGATGACTATTGCTAACTCACCGCTGGGCGAAACTTATCAATCTGTACTGCATACTTATGTATTCGGTATGTCAGTTTCTCACTGGATTAATGATGGCCTAATGGCTGTTTTCTTCTTACTTATTGGCCTTGAAGTGAAGCGAGAGCTACTTGAAGGAGCGCTAAAATCAAAAGAAACCGCAATTTTCCCTGCGATTGCAGCGGTTGGTGGTATGTTAGCCCCTGCTCTTATTTACGTTGCGTTTAATGCTAACGACCCAGAGGCGGTTTCTGGCTGGGCCATTCCAGCTGCGACGGATATTGCATTTGCTCTAGGTATCATGGCGCTACTAGGTAAGCGCGTACCAGTAAGCCTTAAAGTGTTTTTGTTAGCTCTCGCTATCATCGACGATTTAGGCGTGGTTGTTATTATTGCACTGTTTTACACAGGTGATCTTTCTAGCATGGCGCTGCTTGTTGGCTTCATCATGACTGGTGTCCTGTTCATGTTGAATGCGAAGGAAGTAACGAAACTGACGCCATACATGATAGTCGGCGCGATCTTATGGTTTGCGGTACTTAAATCTGGTGTTCACGCAACACTTGCAGGCGTAGTGATCGGCTTTGCTATTCCTCTTAAGGGTAAACAGGGCGAACATTCCCCACTTAAGCACATGGAGCATGCACTTCATCCATACGTGGCATTTGGTATCTTACCTCTATTCGCATTTGCAAATGCGGGGATTTCGCTAGAAGGCGTATCGATGTCAGGCCTAACTTCAATGCTGCCATTAGGTATTGCTTTGGGGCTACTGGTTGGTAAGCCTCTAGGTATCTTCACCTTTAGTTGGGCTGCTGTGAAAATGGGTGTAGCTAAGCTACCGGAAGGCATTAACTTCAAGCATATCTTTGCGGTATCTGTGTTGTGTGGTATCGGTTTTACAATGTCTATATTCATTTCCTCTTTAGCGTTTGGAAATGTAAGCCCTGAGTTTGATACCTATGCTCGACTAGGTATCTTAATGGGCTCGACGACAGCCGCGTTACTTGGCTACGCGTTACTGCACTTTTCTTTGCCTAAGAAAGCGCAAGCGTAAGATACACACTGTTTAGTAAAGCCTCCCATTCGGGAGGCTTTTTTATGTCTGCAGATTGGCACATCAACTACTTCAGGGTGGTTACTTTTGTGACCAACTAAGGTCTAGCTTATGGAGTCGGGGCAAATCATCGAAAGGGGCGTTTGGTAAATCTATAGGCGAAAAAAAGCCCAGCCGAAAATTTGACTGGGCGGATACAAACATAGGAGTTAATAAGAAAAAAGCAGCAACGTAACAATTAGATGGAAACAAGTTTGACGGCCAGTGAAACTTCAAATGCCCTAACTGTTACGTATATTCAGACCGAGCCTTTTCCAAACAGTTCCATTTTTTTTCAAAAAATTTCTACTTAATGCTTTCTAGCTTCTTACACACCCGAAAGTAATAGAAAAATCGAGATGGATTACCAACTTGGCGAAGTTACTAACTTCTGTGTTTCTCATTTTATCTCCCCTAGAACCGAAGATGTATTTCATACTCTCGTCGCTCACTCCAAGCCGCCAAGGCTATTGTTAGCATTTCAATTGCGATGGACTGAGAAGTTTGATCGTTTTCTTCTGACAAGCTTCACTGGAGTATTCGATTGAATTTCAAAAGATTAGATCACACCTTTTATTGTCTGGTCAGACCAATTGGTTAAAGTGTGATGTTAATCATTTGTTAATCTGAAGTTTCGGGAGTATATTTTCAAACAGTTGTTTAATACGAGTGATTAAAATGGCCCCGAGAACATCAACAAAAGAAAAAATACTCGATGTCGCAGAAGGACTCTTTGCTGAACATGGCTTTAATGATACTTCGCTAAGAACGATAACAGGTAAAGCTAACGTTAACTTAGCATCGGTAAACTATCACTTTGGCGATAAAAAAACGCTGGTTAGAGCGGTTTTAGATAGGTATTTAGAAGCACTAATGCCGAGCATTAAGACTTCATTAATTGAGTTAAACACGCACGATAGCTACAACATGGACGATGTCTTTGAGTCATTGCGATTACCTTTACGTACATTAAACGATGTACGCCCAAATGGTACTGCGCTATTTATGTTGTTAATTGGCCGCGGTTATACAGACGTTCAAGGTCATCTACGCTGGTTCATTACCACCAGATACGAAGAGGTACTGAACCTTTTCACTTTCTCGATAATGAAGGCGAACCCGGAACTATGTGAAGAACAGTTGTTTTGGCGATTGCACTTCACGTTAGGAACCTGTGTATTTACGATGGCTTCAAGCCAGGCTCTTTCGGAGCTGGCAGAAAGTAAGTTTGAAAAGGAAGTCGATGTGAAATCTGTCGTCGATTTACTGATTCCATATTTGTCAGCAGGAATGTCAGCAAAGCAGTTGGCATAAGACAAATAAGAAAGTTAAACCAATAATAAGATTATACCCCGAGCGGTTACGTGAACAAAAGGATCTGAACTATGAGCTCTCTACGAAGAAAATGGATTAGTGACCCGGCTTTTAAAGTGTTCAAAAAAGTATTGCCACCTCTGTCTAGCACCGAGAAAGAGGCGATGGAAGCGGGTAGTGTATGGTGGGATGCCGAACTATTCTCAGGCAAGCCAAACTTCACAACATTGCATCATTATCCAACGCCTACACTGACGGCAGAAGAGCAGTCATTTATGGATAATGAGCTTGAAACCCTGCTAGAAATGCTTGATGACCAGAAGATTGTCAAAGAAGACAGGGATTTACCGCCTGAAGTATGGGAGTACCTACGTAAAGAGCGATTTTTCTCTTTGATCATCTCGAAAGCATATGGTGGTCGTGAATTTTCCGCTTTGGCGAACTCAACCATTGTTTCTCGTATTGCGACTCGAAGTATCAGTACCGCGGTATCGGTAATGGTACCGAACTCTCTTGGCCCTGGTGAGCTGCTATCGCACTATGGTACGCAAGAGCAAAAAGATTACTGGTTGCCTCGTTTAGCTGATGGTACAGACATCCCTTGTTTCGCCCTAACTGGCCCTGAAGCGGGTTCTGATGCAGGTGGCATACCTGATCAAGGCGTGGTTTGTTACGGCACCCATGAAGGCAAAGAAGTGCTTGGCGTGCGAGTTAGTTGGAATAAACGCTACATCACGCTTGCGCCAGTTGCGACAGTGCTCGGGTTAGCATTTAAACTGCAGGATCCTGAAGGGCTACTTGGAGACAAGAAAGAGGTTGGCATTACATGTGCGTTGATTCCCGCTGACCATGAAGGTGTCGAGATAGGCGAGCGCCATGATCCTCTGGGGTCTGCGTTCATGAATGGCCCAACTCGTGGTGAAGATGTCTTCATCCCTATGGACTGGTTGATCGGTGGCGCTGATTACGCAGGTAAAGGTTGGCGTATGCTGGTTGAGTGTCTTTCTGCTGGTCGTGGTATCTCTCTTCCAGCGCTTGGCACAGCGATTGGTCACCTTACTACACGTACAACAGGTGCTTATGCTTACGTGCGTAAACAGTTTGGAATGTCGATCGGTAAGTTTGAAGGTGTTGCAGAAGCAATGGGGCGCATTGGTGGTCTTACTTACCTACTAGAAGCGACGCGTACGCTAACGACGACTTCTCTCGATATGAAAGAAAAACCTGGGATTGTAACCGCGATTGCCAAGTACCACATGACGGAAATCGCGCGTACCATTCTAAATGATTCGTTTGATATCCATGCGGGTCGTGCGATTCAAGATGGCCCAATGAACTATCTTGCTAAACATTACCTTGGTATCCCGGTTGCTATCACCGTTGAAGGCGCGAATATTCTGACTCGTAACCTGATGATTTTTGGTCAAGGTGCGACTCGATGTCACCCATATGTTCTAAAAGAAATGGAAGCAGCGGCGAATCCAGATTCTGAACAAGGTGCGAAAGAATTTGACAACTTACTCTTTAAACACATCAAGCACGCGCTCGGTAATACATTCGGTGCATTTGGTGCAGCACTAACTGGTTCTCGATTTGTTAACGCGCACATGAGTGGCCCAACGCAGCAATACTACAAAGACATTACTCGTCTCAGTCGTGCACTTGCAGTAAGTGCAGACTTTGCGATGTTAACCTTAGGTGGAGACTTGAAGCGTAAAGAAATGATCTCCGCACGTTTGGGTGATGGATTAAGCTATCTATACATGGCATCTGCTGCCTTGAAAAAGTATGAAGATGAAGGCCGTCAACAAGGCGATCTAGACTTCGTTCATTACGCTGTTCAACACTGTTTGTATAACGCTTCTAAGTCATTAAATGAGGCTTACACCAACTTCCCTGTGAAATACGTTGGCGGTGTGCTTAAGGGGCTATTGTTCCCGCTTGGTAATCATTTCAATAAGCCAAGTGATGAGCTGTGTGTGAATTTGGCTGAAGCGATGATGACGCCAGGCGCGCAACGTGATCGCCTCACGCATCTGTGCTACATCGGAAAATCAGAGGATGACAGCGTAGGCTTAATGGAGAATGCATTCCTTGCAATGTACGACATTAAACCTTTGGAGCGTAAACTTATGAAGGCTGCGAAGGATGGTAAAGTGGCTCGTAAAGGTCTGCTACATGATCGTTTGCAGCAAGCATTTGAAGCAGGCGTGTTAACTGAACAAGAAATTGATCAAATCATGGCTGCAGATAAATTGCGCTACAAGGCGATTCAAGTTGACCACTTTAGTCATGACTTTTCTGAAGTGCGAACTCATAGCCCAAAAAAGTCGCAGTTGAATCCGGCGGCATAATAGACAACTAATGTTAAGAAAAGCACCTCAATGAGGTGCTTTTTTGTATTCTTGGGGAGTGGATGGTGGGATAGTGCTCCAACCACTTGCCTTTTAAGAGCATTTTTACAGAAATTAGATGCGAAATCCCAACGAAACTTTTATCCTAACAAGGTTTTTTAAAGGAAGTTGAATATGATCATCAAACCTAGAATTCGTGGATTTATCTGTACTACAACGCACCCTGTTGGTTGTGAAGCTAACGTAAAAGAACAAATTGCGTACACCAAAGCGCAAGGTCCAATCAAAAACGCACCTAAGCGTGTTCTTGTTGTTGGTGCATCAAGTGGCTACGGTCTATCTTCTCGTATCGCTGCGGCATTTGGTGGCGGTGCATCAACTATCGGTGTTTTCTTCGAAAAAGAAGGTACTGAGAAGAAGCCAGGTACAGCAGGTTTTTACAATGCCGCTGCTTTTGAAAAGCTAGCGCGTGAAGAAGGTCTGTACGCAAAAAGCTTAAACGGCGACGCTTTCTCAAATGAAGCGAAACAGAAAACTATCGAGCTGATCAAAGAAGACTTAGGTCAAATCGATATGGTGGTTTACTCACTGGCATCTCCAGTACGTAAAATGCCAGAAACTGGTGAATTAGTTCGTTCATCTCTTAAACCTATCGGTGAAACTTACACATCAACGGCTGTTGATACCAACAAAGATGTGATCATCGAAGCTAGCGTTGAGCCTGCAACAGAAGAAGAAATCAAAGACACTGTCACTGTAATGGGCGGTGAAGATTGGGAACTTTGGATCAATGCGTTGTCTGATGCTGGTGTTCTTGCTGAAGGTTGTAAGACCGTCGCGTACAGCTACATTGGTACTGAGCTAACTTGGCCAATTTATTGGGATGGTGCACTAGGTAAAGCAAAAATGGACCTAGACCGTGCAGCGAAAGCGCTAAACGACAAGTTAGCAGCAACAGGTGGTAGTGCCAATGTTGCGGTACTTAAATCTGTTGTAACTCAGGCGAGTTCTGCAATTCCTGTTATGCCACTGTACATCGCAATGGTATTCAAGAAAATGCGCGAAGAAGGTGTACACGAAGGCTGTATGGAACAAATCTACCGTATGTTCAGCCAACGTCTATACAAAGAAGACGGTAGCGCGGCAGAAGTTGATGAGATGAACCGCCTACGTCTGGATGACTGGGAACTTCGTGACGACATTCAGCAGCACTGTCGTGAGCTATGGCCTCAAATTACGACTGAGAACCTAAAAGAGCTGACTGACTACGTTGAGTACAAAGAAGAGTTCTTGAAACTATTTGGTTTCGGCGTTGAAGGCGTAGATTACGAAGCGGATGTGAATCCAGCAGTTGAAGCAGACTTCATTCAAATCTAATCGAATCACAGACTAGATAACCAATAAACAAAAGGCGCTCATTGGGCGCCTTTTTGTATTTCATAGTCAAAGTGAGTATTAACTTAGTATTATCAGAATCGTACCAGCTAGCGTCATTAAAATATTCGCAATCGCATAGGTACCCGCATAACCAAGGGCAGGGATGGTGGACTTAGCGTAGTCGTTAACGACATCCATAGCTGGAGCGCAAGTACGGGCGCCAATAATGGCTCCGAAGAGCAGGGCACGGTTCATCTTGAGTACGTGTGCGCCAACTAAGTAAGCCAGAACTACAGGTACAACACTGACAATAAATGCCAAACCAATGACTTTTGGTCCTACTTGCGTTAGGTGCTCGAACATCTTTCCACCTGCACTTAGACCAATTCCCACCATAAAGAACATTAACCCTAGATCTTTGACCATATTCAGCGCCCCTTGTGGGACATAACCGAAAGTAGGGTGATTTGCTCGTAAGAAACCAAGCGTAATACCGGACAACAGAAGACCCACCGCATTACCCAAACTGAAAGACACCTGACCGAACGTCATTGTGATGAGGCCAAACAGAATACCCAAAATAAAGAAGCTACAAAAAGCGAGCAAATCGGCCATTTGACTGTGGATCGAGATGAAACCGATTTTTTCCGCCAGTCCATGTACTCGGCTTTTCTCGCCGCTCACTTGAAGGACGTCCCCTTTAGCGAGCACAATGTCTAAGTCCATAGGCATTTCAATCTGAGCGCGAACTACGCGGTTTAAGAAACAGCCAAACTCAGACAAATTCAAATCCGATAAACGCTTACCAGCGATAGCGTCACTTTTTACGACGATTTCTTCTTCAACGATGCGCAAATCAAGCAAGTTACGGTCGAATACTTCTTTACCATTACGGAAGCTAGGGTCTAAGCGAGCATGGCTGTCAGGGAAGCCAACCAGTGCAATTTCATCTCCCTCTTGCAAGATAGCATCACCATCTGGGTGGGCGAGAATACCATTGCGACGGATTCGTTCAATGTAACAGCCAGTTTGACGATAAATCCCCAGTTCTCGTAAGTTTTTACCATCAGTCCAGTCAATTAGCTCTGGGCCCACTCGGTAAGCTCGAATAATGGGTAAATACACTTTTCTCTGGCTTGAATTTCCAAGGCCACGTTCTTGTGCGATTTGCTGCGCGGAATCAGAAAGGTTTTGTTTTTGCAGTTTTGGCAACAATTTAGCAAACATGATCATGCTAATTAAGCCGACCAGATAAGCCATCGCGTAGCCTACGGATAGATTTTCTAATACCAGAGAAAATTCCATATTCCGCGGTATAGTCGCAAGGCCAGAGTTAAGAGCATCTTGTGCACCAACCAGTACTGGCGTTGCGGTCAATGCGCCTGCCATCATACCGGCGGATAAGCCAAAATCGAGGCCGAAATAGTGACTCAAGCCATACGTTAAGCTGACCGCAGACACGAGAACGGTCATGCTTAAAATAAAATAATGCTTACCATCTCTGAAGAATATACCAAAAAAGTTTGGTCCAGCTTCAATGCCAACGCAGTAGATAAACAGCATAAAGCCAATGGTTAAAGCTTCTGCATTAAATGAGAAACCAAGGTGGCCCATTACCAAAGAGGTAATAAGAACGCCAATAGAGTTGCCTAGTTGTAATTTGCCAAATCGAATTTTTCCGATGGCAAGGCCAATGGCTAATACGACGAAGATTAGAAGGATAGGGTTTTGCTCGAGAAGGTATACGACGTCTATGTTCACTGTGTGGCTCGGTAGAGTGTGTGCCAAAAAAGATTAAGAACTGTGAATTGTAACTAAATATAGCAAAAAGATAAGTGAATTTTTTTAGGTTTTACCATTAGTTGACTTAACGTAATAACCAGCTGAAAAATAATAAAAAAGCCGCATGAAGCGGCTTTTTTGAAAACAGTCTTTATTACTCGTCAAATAGACCTAGGTGCTCTTTCGCGTATGCTTCGAACTCGTCGCAGCCACCGATGTGCTCTTGGTCGATAAAGATCTGAGGAACGGTTTCAACTGGTTTACCAACAGTTTTCTCAAGATCTGCTTTAGAAATACCTTCAGCGTGAATATCAACGTAACGGTAGTTGAAGTCATCACGTTTTGCTTTTAGCGTTTCTGCGTGCTCTTTTGCACGAACACAGAAAGGACATGCAGGGCGACCAAAGATAACAACGAACATAATCTTATTTCTCCTAAATCTATTCTTTTTTGAAAGCGTACAAAACATAGCGGCTGAGTGCGCTTTCTTTTGTTGGAGTAACTATGCCCGATCCAGATACGGAAATAAAGCGGCAATTACCTCTTGGTTCTATAGGTGAAATCTATCGAATAAAAACTAAACGCGCGTTCTTATTTTACGGCTCTGAAGTATGTGAAGTGACGCATAAAAAACATACATTCTAAAGGGTTAATGATGGCAAGGTGGAATTGGTCAATTTTTTTTGTTTAAAAAAATAGCAATCTATTTTGGCTATACGCAAATAACTTCAACTCTTACATAAGTGTTAAATCAGAGGGCGAGAGGTTATTTGGGTATATTCTTTTGGGAGGGTGTGTATGTTTCAGTTTATGACTGCAACAAGGATTATATTTGGTGAAGGTGCACTTCAATCTTCATTGTCCGTTATTAACCAATTTGGCTACAGTGTTTTGCTGGTTACTGGGCAGGATACCCAACGAGCCGCCCCCATTATCCAATATCTTAAAGCTCAAAATATGCGTTACCAGCACGTAGCTATCGTTGGTGAACCATACATCACGATGGTAGAAGAGACCGCAGTGCTCGGTAGAAAATTCCAACCTGATATGGTGGTTGCGATAGGTGGTGGCAGCGTCATCGATATGGGCAAAGCCTTAGCTGCCATTATTCCCAATCAAGGCAATGTTTACGATTACGTAGAAGTGGTAGGAAGAAGCGTCCCTTTAAAAGCAAAGCCTCTTCATTTTATTGCAATTCCTACGACAGCAAGCACCGGTTCAGAAGTGACCAGAAATGCTGTGCTGAAATCTGGACAAGATAAAGTGAAAGTGAGTCTTCGAAGCCCTGATATGCTCGCAGACGTTGCCATTGTAGACCCGACACTTACTTACGGGACCGACCAATACACATCTGGACGTGGCGCAATGGATGCGTTCACTCATTTAATGGAAGCGTATGTGTGTGGTGAGCCAAACCCTCTTACTGATATGGTCTGCGAAGAGGGGCTACGCCGTTTAAGCCGTTCAGTGGTTGCCGCTTGTAAGCAAGATAATCATAAGGCGCGCTCTGATTTATCGTTCGCTGCATTGCTTGGTGGTATGGCGATTACTAATGCCAAATTAGGTGCCGCTCATGGGTTAGCATCGGCGTTAGGAGGCAAGTTAGACGCCCCCCATAGCATTATTACGGCTCGCCTAGCTCCACACGTGATGCAGGAGAACATTAACGCCGCTAAACTCGCGGGTAGGAATGATGTGATAAGTCGTTATCGCAAGCTGGCCCAATTAGTCACTGAGCGAGTAAACGCGAACGAACACGATGGAATTCTTTGGGTCAATATGGTGCTAGATAAGCTAGCGTTACCGCTACTGGCTCAATTTGGAGTATGCCAAACCTCTTTTGAGCAAGTGGCGAACGATGCGCTTAAATCAATGGCAATCAAAGGGAATCCTTTACCCCTGAATCAGGAACGTTTGATTTACATATTGCAGCAAGTCTGTGATTGTAGCGGAGAGTGCGCAGCTGAGAGTGCACAACATGTCAGTTCTGTTGAAGTACTGGAATCAAGAACGGACTTATCGAGTGTCAACGACTTAGGGTGATTGCTCCCTTAGCAGCATTAAAACAAAAGGGGAGCCTTGAGTTCCCCTAGATAAAGTATTGACTAAGCTTTAGTGCTTAGTACTGGCTTAGTTTGTCATAGCGACTGTCTTTCAACGCATCTTTTACGCGTTTTAGGTTCTCACGGAAACCTGTACCACGGCGAAGAGTGAAGCCAGTTGCTAGCACATCAATCACTGTCATTTGTACAACTCGGCTTGCCATTGGCATGTAAACGTCGGTATCTTCTGGAATATCGAGCGTGATGGCCAGCGAGCTTGCCTTTTCTAGAGGAGAATCCTTCGCTGTAATCGCAATAACCGTTGCGCCATTTTCACGAGCAAGGTTCGCTATTTCTACCTGACTCTTTGTTCGACCGGTATGAGAAATAAGAACCACAACATCATTATCACTGCAGTTGATACAACTCATGCGCTGCATAACAATATCTTCAAAACAAGTAATTGGAATATTAAAGCGAATAAACTTGTTTTGTGCGTCTCGGGCAACAGAAGATGATGCACCAAGGCCAAAGAATGAAATGCGCTTCGCTTGCGTTAGCAAATCGACCGCACGGTTCACTTGCATTGGATCTAGGCTATTTTTAGCGACATCTAAACACGCCATCGTCGATTCGAAAATCTTATGGGTGTACGCGTCTGGGCCATCGTCTTCTTCCACATTACGGTTAACGTAAGGGGTGCCGTTGGCTAGGCTCTGTGCCAAGTGAAGCTTAAAATCTGGAAAGCCCTTGGTGTCCAGACGACGACAGAAGCGGTTTACAGTGGGCTCACTAACGTCGGCCATTTTAGCCAGCGTTGCAATGCTTGAATGAATTGCAGTTTGTGGAGACGCCATAATTACTTCCGCAACTTTGCGCTCTGACTTACTGAAATTCTCCAGGTTTTTTTGAATTTTTTCTAATGTATTCATAGTGTTCACGAGGGTATAGAGAACAACTCGCTGGCTCTGCTAACGAAAGGAAACACGAAGATTCCGGAGTAGAGTGGGGCGTTAACGAAAACAACCAGCGCCATAGAATCAGTATAAACCTGATCTTCAATCAGTCTAAACCAATAACGGGTACTATTTAGTGAGAATTTGACAGGCCTCAAACAAAATGTTGTAAAAACTACAGAATTGGATGTGTAAACGAAGTTTTGTTGCGCTAGTCGTACGATAATGATGTTTGAGTTACATCAAAACGAAAAAAAATTTCAAATTGATGTAACTCGATCTGGCCGTTAAGACGATTGAATATCAACAACCAGCTGTTGAATTCTTTTCATCAAATTTGGTGCTTGCTTGGCGATTTCGCGTTGTTCATCAAGCACTGAGCTCAAAATTTCTTTTGTGGTCAGTGGATTTGCCAAAACCACTCGAAACACTATCGTATTCATGCGCTGCCATTGGTCTGGGTTCAGTCTTGTACGTGAAACGAACGATTTGCCCGTTTCGCGCTGACGCTTTTGAATAAACTGTGTTAACTCATTGATCAGCTCATTCAGTTGTTCTTTTTGTGAGCCTTCTGCTTGTGCTAATACTTCACGGATGAATGGCGGCAAATAACGGTATGTGAGCAGACAAAGCTCTGGTTCAGAAACTAACTCGAAATCATCTTGCTGTTTGATTAAATCCGCAAAGTATCGAGCTTTTTCAATGCTTTGGTCAATCAGAAGCTCGTAACCTGGGCGACTTATGATGTGCATTGCGGCGTAGACCAACATCGCCATGCCCGAACGTGAGCCTTCTAGTGTATGGCTGCCTAGGTCTTTTGAACCTTTGCGCAATATATATTGAGCGTGATGCTCTATGGATTTCATTGCGTCAGGGTCTTTGAACAGAACCATACCAGCGCCCATCGGGATGTAGAGCTGCTTGTGCGCATCAATAGTTACTGAGTCTGCCATTTCCACACCTTTAAGAAGGTGACGGTGATGGTTAGACATAAGTGTTGCGCCACCCCATGCGGCATCCACATGGAAGTGACAGCTGTGAGCTTGGCAGACTTCAGCGATTTCAGGCAATGGATCAACATTACCTGTCTCTGTTGTGCCAGCCACACCAATAACAGCAATAGGCTTGATGTTTTGTTTTTCGAGCTCAACAATTTTCGCTTTCAGGTCGTCGATAACAATGCGGTTGTTGGTATCGGTTTTAACCGCAACCAAACCCTCCTGGCCTAGCCCTAATACATCGGCTGCTTTCTTAAGGGAGTAGTGACCACGCTCAGACACTAGCACCGCTAAGCCATCATAGCCATAGTGCTTCATGGCTTTAAAAAGGCCTTCCTTTTCCACGCCTTTAAATGAGCCATTGGCTCTTAACGCTTTGTTACGTGCTACCCAAAGCGCAGTGATATTGGCAATGGTGCCGCCGGAACAAAATGCGCCTAATGAGTGGTTTGCACTGTGCATCCACTGATTGTAAAACGTATCATTCTGACCATATATCAAGCGATGCAGCATACCCAAAACTTGACGCTCAAGTGGCGTAAAGGCTTTGGAAGTCTCTATTTTTACCAGGTTTTGGTTTAAGGCGATCATGATCTTTGACAGTGGCATCAAGAAATAAGGCAGTGCCGATGTCATATGACCAATGAAGCTTGGTGAAGATGTGTGAACTGAGTGCGACACCAAAGTGTCGAGTAAGTGCTCTGTATGATCTGACACGAACTCTGGCTGCTCAGGAATCTGAGCAGAAGAAAAGTCTTTTTCGATTTCGCGTAAAGGCTTTTCTTCTGCCACGATGTGTTCACGAAGAAATTGATTTAGATTTCGCGAGAGGCTCTCGTCAATTTTAGTTAACGTTGAGTCCGGACCTTCTGGGACAGTGAAGATCTTTAGCAAGCTCTCAAAGCTAACATCAGCGGTTTTTTGTTCCTTAACCATAGCAAAGAATCTTTGTAGTTATTTTGGTAATGCGAGCGGCACAATCTAAACTAAAACGGGCGCAAAGTCCCGTTTTAATTGTTGAAACCCAAGTTGTAGAAATGAAAATTTTAGGTGAAGGTTACGATATTCACATTAAAAAATTCTAGATTGAGTACGTTAAAACATTCTAGTGTTTTCGAATGCTAATCAACGACTAATGCGAGCAATCTTAGTCACATTTCTGCTTTTCAATCTTTTCTATTGACTGATTGTACTTATTAAGTGCGGTATCAATTTGTTGGGGATGACTAAGCAGATCAGCGAATGCTGAACGAAGTTCGTAGTTTTTTGGGTGGTTAGTTGATTGACGGTCGCTAAATGTCTGTTTTGCAACTTCACCTAACTTATCGCTTCGGGTCGCTAACTGCTTAACGTCATGTTGCTCTAGTTTTAACCATGCTTCGATTGGCTGTTCCGTCGCAACGCGGCTAGGGTCGTTCTCTAGAAAGTAGTGAACCGCTTCGCGGTTTAATTCAAAGTGATGTTTACGTCCATCCAAGAACCATTGACTAACTTCTTTCAGATCTGGATATTGGGTAACCGTCAAATCAACAAGATCTTGATACCACTGTAGTGAGGCATCGACGTAGCCATCGTATTTGCTAGCAAGACATTGTTGATCTGCGGCAATCGTAAAAGTTGAGCTTGTAGCGAGGAGCGCTGCAACGACAAAGCGTTTCATTCTTCTTCCTTCTGGTTGTTATCCCTTTATTAACGCAATGCACATCAGTTGATGTTTATCCCTTCTTTCTATTTGGTCGTGACAAATCGTTGGGCTGAATGACGAAAAGAAAGAGGGGTCTTGCCAAAAAATATTGACCACTTTGACGTTAACTGGGTATTTAAATTTTTGCCGTATTGTAATGGATGTTAAAGCGAAAACCTGAGATCTAGCTAGCAAGTGATACAAAGAAAAGCATCATAACTGGTACCAATAAACTCAAAATAAAGCCGCTAACGATAGCAACAGGAACACAACGCACACCACCGGTGGTTTGAATAACGGGTAGGGTGAAGTCCATTGCTGTTGCACCGGCATAACCAATTGCGGTGCACGGATAGCTACGAATAAAGAGAGGAATGGCAACCAGTGCGACTAGCTCTCTCATCAATTCAATCAAGAACGACGCGCCACCAAATACCGGACCAAAAGCGTCACCCATTAAAATACCTGCGAGTGAATACCAGCCAAAACCTGAAGCCATTGCGAGTGCTTGATAAAGAGGAAGATCCAAAAACACCGCTGCAAGAACGCCACCAAGCATACACGTTGCGATGACCACGGCTGCAATGGCCATTCCTTGTTTATTTAATAGGATTTGACGCAGAGTAAGCCCACTATTGCGCAGCTGAATACCAATAAAAAATAGAAGTAGAAAGAGTATCCATTCGCTTGCTGTATCTACCCAACTCAAATCAATGGGTAACAGCAGGCCAACCACTAACCCTCCGCCAACGACCACGATAAGCTTAACTGACTCTAAAGCCATCGAAGATAACGGTAGCTTCTTTTGATTCTGATTGGTCTGGAGTGGAATAATTTTATCAATAATAGGCAGAGCCAACAGGTTGCAGGCACTTAGACACAAAAAAAACGTACTCGCATAGAGGAGAATACTTTGTAAGTTGCTGCTTAAATTATCGAGCGCCGCCAAACTAAGACCCATCAACGACAAAATGACGTAAATAAGGTAGGACGTTGACTGATTGATCTTCTCCAATAACGAAGATCGAGATATAGGAATTAGATACCCCACCACAAGCGGAGCGAAAATAAATAGCATCCCTGAAAACATAAAGCTCAATGATTCCTTTTTGAGATAACATCAACACGCATAAATCAAATTATCTATCGGTTGAAATTAAAGACATTTCACCACACACAGCTCAGCCTTGAGCGAATCGTTTTATCACGGATAAGGTATTATCAGAAAGCGATAAATTACAAACCGCTAGCATTGAGTACAGCTCGGATTTGATCATTGAAGTCAGTATCACTCATGTTACTAAGTTCATACAAGACTTCTGCACCAGTTAAGTTGAATTCAACTTCATGTTCGTCAATGCGTTCATCGTGATTGCGGAACATCAATAAATGATGCGCAATTCTAGCGATGTCGAGATAACTCACTTCTGGTCGCGTTAATTCGTATTTTTCGTTTGAGGATACTTCTCTGAAGTCGTTGTCAAACCCCCAACGCTCAAGTACCAGTTTACTTGTGGCAGAACAACGTGTTTGGAAGATCTGCAATGCAATATCTGGGTCTAAGTAATTGCCCCTATCTAAGTACAAGTGGTACTCATTAATTAGGCAAAATAACCCAATATCGGCTAATAGACCGACCAATAACGCCTTTTCTTGCTCTAGATGGCCATAAGTGCCTGGCTCGTGGCTACGAAACGATTGAACCAACATCACCATGACGGCACCGAGCTCACGCGATATCGCGGCACTCTTCACCAAGATAGCATTGCATTCTTTAGTGAGATTAACTGAGTGTTTAAGTTGCTCAATCGCTTGTGCGGTAACAATATCACGTACACGAAGTATTCCGAGACGAGATACCGCGGTAGTTAAGTCGTTGCAGGTGATATTTCTGCGATTGAAAATCACAGAGTTAGCGACTCGTAAAACGACCGCTGCTAATCCGGGATCTTCCAATAAACAGTTAGCAACATCGGCAATCGTGGTGTGTTCTTCGACACATAACTGCTGAATTTTAAGCACGACATCAGGAATAGGAGGTAACGAAATCTTACCCGTGGAGATGGACTGTTCTACCAGCTGAGCAAACTCGGATTCCAGTGCGTTTATAAGCTTATCTTTATTATTTGGCAGCCAAAAAAATGATAAATGTTCCATTGTGACGCTGTACTTGAGATCTTTCGTACAGTGTACCCTTACAGCGTATTCTTTATCAATTAAATGCGTATTATGTGCCCGTAATTGCCAGCGAGATCATAATGATGGCGCGTTTTAGGCATGCTATGCGTCAAAAAAATATCACCACACGAACAATAAGTGTGAAACTAATCACGTATGCAGAATTTATACTTTTTTATATGTGACCTATGTCCTAACTTATTTTTCAACGTTAAGTATGATTAAGCAAGTTGGTGAGCACAACTCACAAAAATATCGCCAACAAATCGACATTTATAATTCGCTATAAGCTGCTGTTTATCTGGTGACATCGCTAATCGGGGTAATTTATTCAGATTAAAGAGGTCAATGGACATGACAGACCAAGCTTTTTTTAAATATGTACGCACCTTCAGTGAGTACCAAAAACGTTCTATGTTCGGTGGTATTGGTTTATTCACCGATGATGCTATGTTTGCGCTTGTCAGCAATGATTGCTGCTACTTACGTGGTGGTAATGGGCTAGATGAAGTGTTTACTCAACTGAGCTGTGAGAAGTATAAGCACGTCAAAAAACAGACGACGGCAACCGTAAATTATTATGATGTAACCGATTTATTCGAATCCGGATATGTAGGGCTTGATGAACTGGTACAGAAATCAATTGAATACTCAATTAAGGAACGGAAATATCAAAAGTCCTCTGCCAGTAGACGCTTAAGAGACTTACCCAACATGCAACTAACCCTTGAACGTATGGTCAAGAAAGCCGGTGTTGATGACGTAGAAACCTTTTTAGAACTTGGACCTGTAAAAGTCTTCAACAAAGTTAAAACGGCTTACGGTAATGATGTTGATGTAAAGCTACTGTGGAAATTTGCTGGTGCAACTGATGGCGTACATTGGAAACTGATCCAAGAGCCGCGTAAAAAACAGTTATTGGCACTGTGTGACTAAGCGAAGCTGATCGCACAATGATTGACTCGTTTCGATGGAGTTAGCGGGTCGTAAAGGCAAGTGTGAAAAGCGGAAAAAGGACGTTGAAGTTTTTTACCACTTCATTGAGTTAGTCATTAAATTAGACAAAAAAACCGAGGCAGAGACCTCGGTTTTTGTTTTTGAATTTGCTCTTTTCTTACAGTACAAATCTTAAAACTTAAAACGCGTAGTGAACATTACCTGATCACCGTAAAAATCGTTGATACGTGCTTCAGCACCCAAAGAGAAAAGCTCTGTTGAGTGGAATCGAGCGTAGGCAGAGCCAGTCCAATCGTCATCGTTATCGATAGAAACGTAGCCGACTTTGCCGCCTACTTCTAATTGAGGGCCCAACCATTGGCGAACACCTAAGTTCAGCTCCATACCAACATCTGTGCTGCTCTCATTCGAAGGTTGCACAACGCGCATTAGCATTTCACCAGTAAGATCTGCCCAGTTGTTTAGCGGAGAATGGAAGCCAAAGCCTGCAGCTGAGTCAAAATCACTTTCAAACTCAGAGTCAATACGAGCAATAACATGCGCGTTCGGGTGAATTGATTTGCTGAATCCAGCACCAAATGTCACAGGACTTGCGCCAATACGTGCTTCGAAATAGTCGTAGCTAAAGTTGCTCATAGTTGCTGGCGCATTGCGATCGTTTGCAGCTAGGGCATGGCTTGATGCCACTAGTAAGGCAGCGGCTAATAGTGTTTTACGCATAACTAACGATAAACCTTGTTCATTATTTCCATGGATTCAAGCAACCACTTGAACCGTAATCTGATTTGTCCGACATCATAATAAAAAGGAAGGTCGACGACCAACAAAAATGTGTCGATGTTTTGTCAATTAACTTAATAGTTCCTTGGTTTAAGCAAAAACTACGCCATATACGTAGTGTCCGAGAATTTCACTCGGACAAGTAACGATGTTTTTCTAACCTCATTCGACTATGCGAGGTTAGGTGGTGCAATGAGCATCGTTGAGTTCAAGTTAGAACCAAACACTTTATTACTCGCCAAAGCTTGCTCTTCTTTCTGCCATGGCGTTGAGGATTGCCTCAGAATCAAGGATTTGAGTCCAGGATAGCAGGTTATCATCATTCTCAATCACAAACGCGGTAAGCTGAGACACGATTGCTTTTCTCAATGCTTCGCCTTTCCAAGGTTTGGCAATGTAATAATCGAGACTCGCGTTATTTACGGCTTCTACGGTGTCTTCCAAACCAGCTTGTCCTGTGAGTAAAACTTTGCGCGCTGCTTTTGTGTCACCATTTTGACTGAGTTCGATTAAGAAGCTGATCCCAGTTTGTTCCGGCATAATGTGGTCACATAAAATGAGCGCAAGCTGAACTTCTTCTTCCGCCATCTCCTCAATCACCTGCCGAGCTTCAGTCACCGATTCCGCTCCTTCGACGACAAAGTTCTCCTCGAAGGGAGCAAGATCTTGGAGCACGCTATCCAAGACTTCTCGTTCGTCATCGACACATAAAATTAGATACTTGGTCATGTTTCATCTCCTTTTTCGATGACTGGTAACCAGACGGTCATTCGTGTGAACTGGCCGATCTCTGATTCGACGTCAATCCACCCTCTGTGTGCTGTTACGATTTGCTGGCAGATGGACAGCCCGATGCCTAAGCCAAAGTTACCTTCTTTTTTTGTGGTGAAGTTCAGCTCGAAAATGGCGTCTCTTTGCGACTCAGGAATGCCACATCCATTATCTTCAAATGAGATAACGGCATAATGTGTATGCTCTTTTTCTACAAGGCGTGTTTGTATGTTTAACACACCTTTCTCAGGAAATGCGTCAATGGCGTTAGAGACCAAGTTCGTCCACACCTGTTGGAGTGCGATCGGTTGACAAAGGATGGAAGGCAAGTTTGCATAGTCGGTTGAAACTTGGTGCATTTTTAATTTGTTCTCGAAAATCACCAAGGTGTCTTCAATACCTTCATGAATATCAGCATAGTGCAGGGTTTCATCATCTGACCGAGCATATCCTTTCAGGCTTTTTACCATATCAGCAATTCGTGCTGCACAGACATTAATTGAGCGAAGTGTAGAACCTGCTTTGTGGTATTGCTCAAGTGTATTGAGGGCATGATAAGACGCTTGCTGCTTTCTCGTTAGTTGGGTAAGTAGCTCTTGATCGGACTCTAATCCAAGGCTCACCACTTTTTTTGCCAATGCTCGGTCTGGAAGAGTATGGCTAAGCGCTTTTACGCGTGATCTGAGCTCAGCGGTTGAAGCGGGTTTTGAGGTTTGCGCTTTGCTCAGTAATTCAATGCCTTTGCTTTGTATATCGGAACTGGGCGCATCGTTAAGTAATCGTTCTAGCGTATGCGTTAAATTCTCTACGCCCCTTAATATCGCGGCTACTGGATTGTTTAGTTCGTGTGCCACTCCCGCAACCAATTGGCCAAGCATCGCCATTTTTTCTCTTTCAATGAGCTGCTGGTGGGCTGATTCTAAAGATTCGAGCGTTTTTTGAAGTTGCAGTTTGGTGTTGATGCTTCTTTGCAATCGGCGGTTGAAGTGGCGTAAGAGCAAGTTTGTAAAAAGAGGCAGTAAGTTTGAGTCGCTTTGCATCACTTTATTGAATACGTTGCGATCGAGTTTGATAACTTCTGTTTTGGTTAGTGTCAGAGCTGTCGAGAAAGAACATTCCCCAGTAACAAACGACATGCCTCCGACAATATTCCCTTTGTTATGGCGTACAACCTCTCGCTGCATGCCTTGCTCATCGCGCTTGTACAGAGCCACTTCACCTTCGGTGATAAACCACAAAAAGCTATTTGGCTCGCCTTCCACGGTTAACAAGTGTTCAGGTGAGTATGTACGGCACGCTCTTGTTTCGTCATTATCTTTGAAAAATTGTTGGAGAGCGGAGATCACTTGCTCGGCTAACTCGGCATCAGACATCGAGTGGTAGTCGTGTAAGAATCCGGCTTGATAATGGCTCATCTGGTTATTGATGTGCGCTCGCAACAAGCTGTGATGATCCAATATCTGACTGTAACTTAGCAGGTCTTCTTTGCCATTTCGCAAGATAAATTGGGTCAGCTCTTTTTGCACTGTGTTAAATAAGACGTGATCTGGCAAAGGTTTAGTGAGGCAGTGGTCGAGCCTGCCCTCATTAACGGCAGTGAGAATTGCCTCTATATCAGACGAGCAGCTAATAAGAATTTTTCTTGCTTGCTCGGTATGTGGCATCCGGTCTAAACCAATAAGAAAATCCACGCCGTTAAAATGAGCGTGATGGCTCGCTATAACTAAAGCAACAGTCTGTTCTCTTTCTTCTAGATACTCTAAAGCGCTTTGAGCCTCTTCTATCGATTCGACAGAAAAAATATCAAACTTACTTGAGAAGGCAGACAGCTCCAATCGAAACTGTTCAGCACTGATTGGGTTGTTGTCGAGACACAACACAGCATAACGATTCACAGATGTTTTAGCTCCGGTTAAAACTTCGCCACGCAAACTTTAACAATAAAAGGACATGATGAGTGGGAGCCAAGTATGATTCCTGATTAATGGACTAGAATAAGCATCAATAGTCTGATTTGTCTCAATGTTTTCTCCACAGGTGGTTTGGGGTAGACTGACCGAAAATATCTAATAAGTGACGTTATGCAAAATCTTAAAAAAATCGGCGCCATTGGTGGTGCTATCTCATTAGCACTGTGTTGGCCATTGGCTGTCGGACAAATTGGTCAGTCCATCATTGAAGATGGTATTACCAATATGAATGATGAAATGATTAAAGGCGAAGTGGTCGAGTATCAGCGTGGCTATTTGTCTTCAGTCGTGCTGACTCGTTATTCAGTTGTTGATCCTGAGCTTAAAACGCAGTTAGAGCGTGATGGTATGCCAACGACGTTTGACGTAACCAGTGATGTTAGCCACGGTCTAACAAGCCTAACAGCAGATTCAAAATTGGTGGACAATGACTTTTTGCCTCTCACGATGCATAGCCAGACTCAACTAAATGGCAATACAGCATTTATCCTCGACCTAGACAGTTGGCATTATCGTAACGAAGCGCAAGGTGTTTCTGTTTCTACAAGCCCTGCAAAAGTAACAGGTGATGTGACGGTATTGGGTGATCTCAATTACCAAGTTTCCGTTCCTTCTGTTCAAGTGGATTTTGAAAACGGTGAAGAGCTTCATCTGAATGCATTGACAGGGCAAGGTAAAGGAAAGCAAGCAAAAGGCTACTGGTTAGGCGAGCAATCTTTCTCTCTAGAGAAGCTAGATGTGGTTGATGCGAACTTGACGCCTGTCTTTTTGATTGAAAATGCGAGCTACCGTGGTAACACTACGATGAGTGAGTCTGGTGATAAGCTGAACAGTCAATTAAACCTAGATGCTAAGAAACTACGTTTAACTGATGGGACGGATGTCGATAACTTTAAGTTGGATTTCTCAATTGCAGATGTGGATAGCCAGTCTTTTGATCAAATTATGTCTATCTATCAAGGCTCTCCTATGTTAGATGAGCAGGAAATTGCGAATTTATTGCCGCATGTCGATACGCTGTTTAGCAAAGGTTTTGATTTATCCGTGAACGAGCTTTCACTCGCATTCGGTGACGGCAAGTTCCACAACGAGTGGCAACTATCCATCCCTGAAGGTACTGAGCATATTACTCAAGATCCAATGAAGTTGGTGACGGCCACTACTGGTGAACTTAGCACTTACTTCTCTGATGAATTAGTAACGCATTACCCATTTATTCAAGAAGGGATTGATGAGCTCCTTATAATGGAGTTGATCGAAAAAGTAGAGGGCGGTTATCAATTAAAAGCAGAAATTGGTGAAGGCAAATTGAAGTTCGAAAATGGGCATGAGTTCCCATTGGTGGCTCTACTTATGCCTGCTTTGATGCAACAACAGTAATTCGTGTTGTTGCGAATTTGTTCCAATTCAACGCTTAGTCTTTAAAAAGAGGTCGTAAGACCTCTTTTCTTGTTTTTATCACTGCGAAAACGTGATATTAATTTCTTAATATTTACATAGCAGGAGCAATGAGCATCATGGAACAAAATACGGACAACGTATTTAACTTCAGTGCAGGGCCAGCAGGTCTGCCTAAAGCAGTTATGCAGCAAGCACAACAGGAACTAATCGATTGGCAAGGCCTTGGTACTTCGGTCATGGAAATCAGCCACCGAAGCAAAGAGTTCATCAAAGTTGCAGAAGAAGCCGAGCAGGATTTACGTGATCTTCTGAATATTCCGGACAACTATAAAGTACTGTTCTGCCAAGGTGGTGCTCGTGCTCAGTTTGCTGCTGTTCCTCTAAACTTACTTGGTGATGCCGATACGGCAACTTACATCGATGGTGGTTATTGGGCTGAAAGCGCGGTAGCTGAAGCGAAAAAATACTGCGAACCAGACGTGTTTGATGCAAAAACAGAAATCAACGGGAAAGTCGCGGTTCTACCTGCAAGTGAATGGAAAATTGCTCCAGAAGCGGCTTACGTTCACTTCTGTCCAAATGAGACCATTGATGGTATTGAGATTAACGATCTTCCTATCACCGACAAACCGATTGTTGCTGACATGTCTTCGACAATTCTTTCTCGTGAAATCGATGTGTCTAAATACGGTGTGATTTACGCGGGCGCTCAGAAAAATATTGGTCCTTCCGGCATTGCTATTGCTATCGTGCGCGATGATTTATTAGGTATGGCGAAGCAGGTTCTACCAAGTATCTTGGATTACACTGTTTTGGCAGAAAAAGAATCAATGTTCAACACGCCACCAACCTTTGCATGGTACCTGTCTGGTCTTGTTTTCAAATGGCTGAAGGCACAGGGCGGAGTAAAAGCGATTGAGCAAGTGAACCGCGCTAAAGCCGCGCTACTGTATGATTACATCGATCAGTCTGATTTCTACCGTAATGGCGTGCACTCAGCGAACCGTTCTTTGATGAACGTGCCATTTCAACTTGCTAAGCCTGAACTGGATGCAACCTTCCTTGAGTTAGCAGACTCTAAAGGGCTGAAAGCGCTAAAAGGTCACCGAGCAGTTGGTGGTATGCGAGCATCCATTTATAACGCAATGCCGCTAGAAGGCGTTCAAGCGTTAGTAGACTTCATGCAAGAGTTTGAGAAAAACTACGCGTAAGCTCAAACTGATAGTTGTTCTCCAAAGCGTCGCTATTGCGGCGCTTTTGTTTATCTCAACTCACATCATTCCAGGAAGGTAAAATGACCAAGGCAAATATTGAAGCGCTGACTAAGCAGTTCCCACTCTTGGCTGCACTTATTGATCTTGAAGAGGTTTGTTGGTTCAACCCCCATATCACTTCCTTGGAGGAAGGCTTACCTCATGTCGGGTTAGATGAAAAAGATATTCAAGCGGCGAGTGAACGGCTAACACGATTTGCGCCTTATTTGATGAAAGCGTTTCCCGAAACGGAAACGTCGCGTGGCGTTATTGAGTCCGCAGTGGTGGATATTCCCAATATGAAAGTGCGTTTGGAGCAGCAATACGACACGCCAATATTGGGCCATTTAATGCTCAAAAAAGACAGTCATTTGCCAATTTCTGGTTCGATCAAAGCGAGAGGTGGTATTTATGAAGTGCTCACTCATGCAGAAAAGTTGGCGTTTGATGCCGGCTTGCTCTGTGAAAGCGATGATTACAGCAAATTGTTCAGCAATGAGTTTCGGCAGTTTTTTAAGCAGTACAGTATTGCGGTTGGCTCAACCGGCAATCTTGGTATGTCCATCGGCATCATGAGTGCGAAGCTGGGTTTTTCAGTTTCAGTCCACATGTCTGCGGATGCGCGGGAATGGAAGAAAAATAAGCTCCGGTCACATGGTGTTAATGTCGTAGAGCACCAAGAAGATTATGGTATTGCTGTCGAGCAAGGTCGTAAAGAGGCAGAAAAAGATCCCAACTGTTTCTTTATCGATGATGAAAACTCACGGACGCTGTTTCTAGGTTACTCTGTTGCGGGTGAGCGTCTTAAGCAGCAATTTGATGACTTGGGAATCGTGGTTGATGAGCATCATCCATTGTTTGTTTATCTTCCTTGTGGTGTTGGCGGTGGACCTGGTGGGGTGGCATTTGGCTTGAAGGTAGCATTTGGCGAGCATGTCCACTGTATTTTCGCAGAGCCAACGCACTCACCGTGCATGCTGTTGGGCGTACATACAGGCTTGCATGACGATATTTCGGTACAAGATTTGGGTATCGATAACATCACCGCCGCTGATGGTTTGGCAGTCGGGCGTGCCTCGGGATTTGTCGGAAGAGCGATGGAAAGGCTACTTGATGGTTTTTACACCATTGATGACGCTCGTATGTATCACCACTTGGGTGAGTTAAGTGAACTGGAAGGTATTAATCTAGAGCCTTCTGCATTAGCCGGTATGATTGGGGCAGTGCACGTCTCGAATAACCATGCTTATCAGTCTCAAATGAAATTTGACGAAGAAAAACTCAAAAACGCAACACATCTTGTTTGGGCAACTGGTGGGGGCATGGTTCCGGAAGATGAAATGGCGGCTTATCTCAAAAAATCTGGTCGGTAAATCAGCACTGTATACGTGCTTAATTAGGTAACTAATTAATACAGGAATAACAAAAGGGCTCATCGTTTGATGAGCCCTTCTCGTCACTGAAAATCGAATTATAGAGATTGTAATAGCTGGTAGTAACGACCTTTTTGAGCGAGTAGCGTTGGATGGTCGCCTTGTTCGATGATCTCACCTTGTTCCATCAAACAGATGCTATCCATACTTTCTAACTCTATCAGTCGGTGTGTAATGAATACTACTGTCTTATTAGCAAAGTGTTCATTGAAAAGCGCCATCACTTTTTGTTCCGTACGCTTATCGAGGCCTTCAGTCGGTTCATCTAAGAGTAGGATTGGGGCATCACGTAGCAATGCTCGAGCAATACCGATTCGGCGTTTCTCACCACCAGATAACTGACGACCGCCGTCGCCTAACCAAGCGTCTAAACCCGGCTCTTCAAGAAGTCCGCCAAGCTCGACTTTTTGTAAAATAGTAGACAGTTGCTCATCACTTGCGTCCGGAGCGGCCATGAGTAAGTTGTCACGTAGTGTCCCGTTTAGTACATCTACGCGTTGACTGACCACAGTCATTGCTGTTCGCAGGTCAGACTCGCTCCAATCTTGCAGTTTTGCACCACCGATTCGAACTTCACCTTGGTTAACATCCCAGTAGCGGCAAAGAAGCTGAATCAGTGTTGATTTACCTGAACCTGTTTGACCTACAATTGCAGTTTTAGTGCCCAACGGTAGTGAGAGTGACAAGTCTTTCAGTACCTTTTGCTGACCGTCAGGGTAAGTAAAATCTATGTTGTCGAATTCAATGTCTAACGTTGTGTCTTTATGTTTCGACTGCTCAGGGAAGACAACGTCAGGTTCAGCCAAAATTACTTCATTTAAACGACGAGCAGAGGTCAACGTTTGACCGAGATACTGGAATGCGCCCGCGATAGGCATCAGAATCTCAAAGCTCGCCATGGTTGCAAACGCAAACAGCGCAATCCAAGGATCAGGAGCACGACCACCTACGCCGTCTGCAGCAAACCAAAGCATCACAACCAGTGTAAGGCCGTTCACCAGCATAAGCAGGCCTGAAGCCATGCCCGTTAAATTCGCGTTCACAAATTGGTTAGACAGCAACTGCTTCTGCTTCTCTAGAATGAGATTACGATAACGTTCTTCTGCTCCAAAGATACTCAGTTCACTGTAGCCTTGAAGCCAGTCCAGTGTCGCCACTCGAAATTGCGCTTTATGATGAGTGAGATTCTCGCCATTGTTTTTACCCAGTTTATAGAACAGTACTGGCCATACAAACAACATGACGGTAAGAATCGAGCCAAGCAGTAGGGCGAGATGCCAATCAAAGAACGCCAGGATAGCCGTTAAACTCAATATGCCAAAAATACCAATCACGACAGGGCTGATAAGTCGAAGGTAAACGTGATCCATCGCATCTACGTCCGCTACTAGGCGGTTGAGCAGATCGGCATCACGCATCGTAGAAACACGACCCGGAATCAGTGGTGCAAGTTTCTTAAAGAAGAAGATACGTAGATCGGTAAGCAGCTTGAACGTTGCATTGTGGCTAACGACACGTTCTCCCCATCGACCTGCGGTTCGAGCCATTGCAGCGCCGCGTACCCCGGCACCTGGTAACATGTAGTTGAAGGTCTCACGAGCAACCGTCAAGCCTGCCACCGCTGCGGCTGAAATAAACCAACCTGATAGCGTTAATAAGCCAATAGATGCCGCTAAGGTCAGAAATGCCAGTAGCATACCTAGCGAAAGACCAAACCAGTGTTTCTTATAGAGTTTTAGATAAGGGAGTAAATCACGCATCTAAGTTCCCCTTGTCTGTTTCACGTTGTGCGAGGTTCGCTTCCAACATGTCTTTAAATAAGCCATCTTCTGTCGACAGTGTGGCGTAATCACCACGTTGAACAATCCGGCCGTCCTGCATAACAAGAATTTGCGATACGTTTTGTAAAGGCGCAAGTTGGTGAGTAATCATCAAATTCGTTGTGGCATGCGCATACTTGTTAATGCCTTCCATCACGAGTTTTTCACTGCGAGCATCTAAGCTTGCGGTTGGTTCATCTAATAACCAAAAACGACCATTTTGTAGCATGGCGCGAGCCAGTGCTAAACGCTGCGCTTGGCCGACAGATAAACCACCAGAACGATCAGATATCGGATAATCCAACCCATGCATTTCAACAAATTCAGCAGCGTGAGAGTCATTCAACACAGAATGTACGTCTGCATCCTGAATATTGTGCTTACCTAGTGTGATGTTATCTCGAATGCTACCGTGTAATAGCATCGGGTTTTGACCAATCCAGCTTACTGCCTCTCGCCATGTGGCTAGATCCAGTTGCGACAATTCACAACCATTAATCTTCAAGCTACCTTGATAAGGCATGAAACCGAGGATGGTGTTTACCAAGCTTGTTTTACCTGCGCCACTTGGTCCAACTAAAGCCGTACTTTTGTTGGCTTCAAGAGAGAAGGATAGGGGACCTGCGAGCTGCTTACCTTCCGGACTAAAAATGGTTAACTGGTCCGCTTCAATATGGATAGGGCTGTTTTTATCTAACGCTTGGGTACCATCTTTGATTTGATCGACTTCCAAATCCAGAAACTCGACAATGCTTTCTGCTGCGCCAACCGCTTGCTGTTTCGCATGATAGAACGTGCCCAAATCACGTAATGGCTGATAAAACTCTGGCGCAAGAATCAGAATGAACAAACCAGCAAAGAGCGTAACACCCGTGCCGTAGTAGCCGAAGTCCAGCTCCCCGATATAACTAAAGCCAAAGTAGACAGCGGTAATTGCGATAGAAATAGAAGTGAAAAACTCTAACACCGCAGAAGACAGAAACGCGATTTTCAGAACGTCCATGGTACGAGTACGAAAGACTTCTGAAGCACCCTTTAGCGTCTCAGTTTCAGATTTTGTTCTATCGAATAAGCGAATGGTCGTCATTGCTTGCAAGCGGTCATAAAAGTGACCCGACAAACGCTGCATCGCTTTAAAGTTTTTACGGTTTGCTTCTGCGGCTTTCATCCCAACCAGTGCCATGAAAATAGGCACTAGTGGTGCAGTGACCAGGAAGATCAAGCCTGCTGCCCAGTTTACTGGGAATACGACAACCAAAATGATGAAAGGCACTAGTACCGATAATGACATTTGAGGCAAGTAGCGTGAGAAGAAATCTTGCATATCTTCTACCTGCTCTAAGATGAGCGTTGCCCAACTGCCAGCAGGTTTGCCTTTGATATAAGCTGGCCCAAGTTTATGAACTTTATCTAAAATGAGTTGGCGAATATAAACTCGAATTTGCTCCCCGCAACGGTAACCGGCAAGCTCTCGACCCCAGGTACAAGCAGCTCGACCGATAACCGTGCCACCGAGCCCAACAAAATGCCAAATGAGGTCGGCTTTGTCGACTTGGTCAATGATTAACTGGTGCAGAATGGAGGCGAGCAGGGCTGCTTGAGCCAATAAAAACACGCTTGAAAGTACGCCTAGGCCTATCGCAATCATAAGCCAGCGCTTGGCTAACTTACTTTGTTGCTTCAGCCACTTATTCAAGCTGCTTTGCTTTTTCTTATCCATCGTGAAGGCTTAATGATAATTGTTTTAATGAGGCGGTAGTATACAAAAGAAAACCCAGCGGGAATACCGCTGGGCTTTAAGGATATGACACAAATGTGAAAAGTTATTTGTCACCAAGTGAGTCTAAGAAACGTTCAGCATCTAATGCAGCCATACAACCTGTACCTGCAGAGGTGATCGCTTGACGGTAGTTGTGGTCCATTACGTCGCCAGCTGCAAATACACCTTCGATACTAGTTTGTGTTGCGTTGCCTTCAAGACCTGATTGAACGATGATGTAGCCATCTTTCATGTCTACTTGGCCTTCAAAGATTTGTGTGTTTGGCTGGTGGCCAATTGCGATGAATGCACCCATTACATCGATATCTTCTGTCGCACCGCTGTTCACGTCTTTAATGCGGACGCCCGTTACGCCCATATCGTCGCCCAGTACTTCATCGAGAGTGCGATCGGTATGAAGAACGATATTACCGCTTTCAACTTTATCCATCAGACGTTTCACAAGGATCTTCTCTGCGCGGAATGAATCGCGGCGGTGGATCAGGTGAACTTCTGACGCAATGTTAGATAGGTATAGCGCTTCTTCAACAGCCGTGTTACCACCGCCCACAACTGCAACTTTCTGATTACGGTAGAAGAAACCGTCACAGGTTGCACAAGCAGAAACGCCGCGACCTTTAAATGCTTCTTCAGACTCAAGGCCAAGGTATTTTGCTGATGCGCCGGTAGATATGATTAAGGCATCACAAGTGTACTCACCTGAGTCGCCTTTTAAACGAAATGGGCGTTGTGATAGCTCTACTTCATTGATGTGATCAAATACGATTTCAGTTTCAAAACGCTCGGCGTGTTCTTTCATGCGATCCATCAATGCTGGACCTGTCAGTCCCTCAGCATCGCCTGGCCAGTTTTCAACTTCAGTTGTGGTGGTTAGCTGACCACCTTGTTGCATTCCCGTCACAAGCACAGGGTTTAAGTTTGCACGCGCTGCGTAGACGGCAGCTGTGTATCCTGCAGGACCAGAACCAAGAATTAATAATTTACAGTGTTTTACGTCGCTCATTATGGCTCCAAAAAGGGCGTAACATTTCCCTCGATTGTATGGAAATTCTTAGTGCTTTAAAAGCATAAACAACGATTGTGATCGAATAATTGGTTATAGATTAGAACCCACTAAATATTGATAGAGAACGTTGACTTCTAGCATAAAATTCTATTCGTAGTAGAGAAGTCTAGTTTCAAATATTGTCAAAGCGTAAAACTGAAACATGGCTCTGTTTTTGTGGTTTGATTTGGTTTGTTATGTTGTTTTCGTCGTTTTGTTGAAGCTATCAACGTTAAAAGCTGGTAATTGCAGAATATTTGCGTAACCTAGTGTGTAAATTAAATGTTAATTAATGTGCCTCATTAAAGGAGCAAATGATGTTACATTCACGTGAGAATACTCTACATTTAACACAGCTCAGCATGGCAGCAATTGAGCAGCTTTCCCCATCGTTTGAAGAACTGCCTCGTACCGAACATGCAGATGGTCAGTATCGACTACGACGTTATTCTGTGGTTGGTTTTGATAACGGCAAAGTCATCGACTTAAATAAAAATAGCTTTGTTCAATCCTCTGATATCAACCGATTTCAAGGTGATGTTGTAAGACAATTCGAGCCAATTGAGAAGGATATTCTTACCAGCGATGGATTTCGAGAAATGTGTGAATTGTTTGTCAATGCGAATCATCTGCCAAACGGTCAAGAAATAGAAATTCACCAAATCCGTATCAGGGCACTGGAAGAAGAAACCCAAGTAGCACCTGAAGGTGTGCACCAAGACGGTTTTGATCACATTGCAATGGTTGGTGTGGGACGCCATAACATCATAGGTGGCGACATCATGCTGTACAGCAGCCATAACCAAGCCCCATTTTTCCGTAAAGTGCTAGAAACCGGAGAGGTCGCAATCTTGGCTGATAGCAAGCTGTGGCATAACGCGTGCCCAATCCGCTCTGTTATTGATGACGAAGCGGGCCATATGGATGTATTTGTACTCACGGCTACGGATAAGCGTAATGAACTTCAATCTTAATCAGATCAGAGAGCAATTTCCGGCGTTGGCTCAATACCACAACGACAAGCCCGTGACTTTTTTTGATGGTCCAGGTGGCTCACAAGTGCCTCAATTAGTACTAGACAGCATGGTAGGGTATTTAGGTCGTTTCAACGCTAACTTAGGCGGGCATTATTTTTCTAGCCAAGTGACCGTTGACGTAATGCAAAATGCGCGTGAGTCGGCTCAGGCTCTACTTAATGCCCCTTCATCTGGCAATATTGTCTTCGGTGCCAATATGACCTCACTAACCTTTCAGCTTAGTCGCGCGATTAGTCGAGATTGGCAAGTAGGAGATGAGATCATTGTTTCCGCTTTGGATCACTATTCAAATGTATCCAGCTGGCAGCAAGCGGCAGAAGATAAAGGCGTTACGGTTCATCAAGTTCGTATCAACGAAGAAGATTGTACGCTGGATATGGAGCATTTAAGCCGCCTTCTTTCTGATAAAACGCGCCTTGTCGCTGTGACTTATGCATCGAACACGACGGGCTCTATTGTGGATGTACAGCAAGTAGTCAGCATGGCGCACAATGTTGGGGCACAAGTTTATGTGGATGCCGTCCATTATGCGCCTCATCATTTGGTTGATGTTCAAGCGTTAGGTTGTGACTTTTTAGCTTGCTCAGCTTACAAGTTTTTCGGACCGCACGTTGGTATTGCTTACATAGCCGATCAGTGGCTCCACAGTATTCGCCCTTACAAAGTCGAGCCTGCCACTAATATAGGTCCAGGTCGATTTGAAACAGGAACGCAAAGTTTTGAAGGTCTTGCTGGTGTCGTTTCTGCGGTTGAGTATCTGGCTCAATTTGGTGAAGTCGGTTTACCTCTTCGCCAACGGTTGGAGCAAAGCTACCAACTGTATGAACAACATGAGCAGCGCTTGAGTGAGCGTTTCTTACAGCGTTTGAATGCATTAGATGGTGTCAATCTATTCGGTATCGCAAAGGAAGATAGCCAACTCCGCACGCCAACTTTTGCGCTAACGTTTGACCGATATTCTCCAGAATTCATCGCGAAAACACTGGGTGAACATAACATTTGTGTATGGAATGGTCACTTTTATGCGTTGGGCTTAGTTCGTCAACTTGGTTTAGAAGAATCGGGTGGTGTAGTGCGAATTGGTTGTATGCATTACAACACAATAGAAGAAGTCGATATGTTATTCGATGTGCTAGAAAGCATCCTTGACGCATAACTAACGATTTCTTCCTAATAGAAAAACAAAAGCTCGAGTCAAACTCGAGCTTTTTTCGTTTTCAGCCCTAAACCACCTACTTCAGTAGGTGGTTATCATCCGTTTCGGCTTTGCCTGTAAAACTACTCATGCTA